>JANNAY010000242.1:0-3298 GCA_031384945.1 Deltaproteobacteria bacterium | reverse complement strand
CGCCCGCGGTGGTGCGTCGTTCAGCGAGAACCTTGTGGCGCGCGACCTCTTCGCCGTGCCCGCCTCTGAAAATGTCGACGCCCTCATCGCTGAGGGCGTCGAAGTCGATCGTTGATGCGTCGACCTCGGCGACGAGGGCTCAGTCTTCGACGGTGATCGGAATCTGCACGCGGTCGCTCATGCGTTGGCACCAGGCGTCGGTGCACAAGAAGAAGCTGATGGTGGCCTCGAGCGTGGTGGCACCGCTCTTTACGCCGCGCAGTGACGTCGTCACTTCGGGCTCTTTGCCGCCCTTCTCTTTGAGGTCGCCGCGGCCGAGCTTCGACTTCGCCGGCTTCACCGCGGCGTTGTCGACGATCGAGATCTCGAGGGGCGCCTCGGGGTGCACCTTCTTGCCGTTCTTCGGCGTGATCTTCAGCGAGAACGTGCCGTCGCCGTTGACCTTGAGCTTGGCCGACGTCGCCGACGTGTCGACGGCGTAGTCGTCTTTGGTGGCCTTGTCGTCGGCGACGCGCGCAGCCGGCTGCACGGCCATGGCAGGAAGCGCGAGACCAAAAAGAGCAGCGACGAGAAGCGACGAAAACAGCGTCTTCATGTGGTGTCCTTGGCGGTTCGACGTCGGACCATGGCAAAGAATGCATGGGGGCGCCATCCCTTTGATATTGCGGCGGAATTCCCTCTTGTCTTGGTCGCATTCCGTGCGTCTTCTGGGGCATGCCCGAGCTCTCGATCCCAGCCCGCAGCGAGCGTGAACGCCGCATGATCGCGTCGCCGCGCTTTCGTGACGGCAGCTTCCAGAACCCAACGCCCGCATCGGTGATGGGCAACTTCAAGCCCTCGATGGCCTGGGACTTCATGGCCGGCACAGCAGCGCGCACGCCGAAGAAGGCGCTGCCGCTGTACGCGTCGACGAAGACGGCGTTGTCGTCGGCGCCCGACTCGCAGCTGCGGCTGACGTGGCTCGGCCACTCCACCGTCATCGTCGAGATCGATGGCGTGCGGTTGCTGACCGATCCCGTGTGGGGCGAGCGCGCGTCGCCGGTGTCGTTCGCCGGTCCGAAGCGCTTTCACCGACCGCCGCTGGCGCTCGAAGACCTGCCGCCCATCGACGCCGTCGTGCTCTCGCACGACCACTACGACCACCTCTGCAGCCACACGGTCCGGGCGCTGGCGCGCGGCGTGTCGAAGAATTTCAGCGGACGCTTCATCACGTCGCTCGGCGTGGGCGCGCACCTCGAGCGCTTCGGCGTGCTGCCGCACAACATCAAAGAGCTGGATTGGGGAGAGGGAGAAAAAGTCGTCAGAGGCGACGCCGTGGTCGACGTCATCGCCGCGCCGGCGCAGCACTTCAGCGGCCGCGGCCCCCTCGATCGCAACCACACGCTGTGGTCGTCGTTCGTCATGAAGGGCAAGAAGCACAGCGTCTTCTTCTCCGGTGACACCGGCCCCACCGCCTCGCACAAAGACATCGGCGCGAGCTTCGGCCCCTTCGACGTCGCCATGTTCGAGATCGGCGCGTGGAACGCGGCGTGGGGCGACATCCACCTCGGCCCGCAGCACGCCTACGACGCCTTCGTCGACCTCAAGGCCCGCGCGTTTCTGCCCGTGCACTGGGGCACCTTCGACCTCGGGCTGCACCCATGGGAAGAGCCCGGCGAAGATCTCTTCAACATCGCCGCCGCCGACAAAGCCCCGCTATGGACGCCTCTGATCGGCGAGCCGCAAGAGATGAAGACGCCGACGACGACGCCGTGGTGGCGCAAGGTGCTCGAGGGCTGACATTCACATCTTCGGGGGGTTGAAGGCGCCCCCCTGGCCCCCCGAAACCGGGGGGAAGTCGGCACCCGTGACGACGTCGTCTTCGATGGATTCACAACTCGGGTTGGGGATTCGCGTTGGAGGTTGCAGCCCGCTGCGGGTGTGCATTTCCCCCCGGTTTCGGGGCCAGGGGGGCCTTCGTCGACGACGATGCCGCGCTCGAGTTGTGATCCCGAAGCGCTCAGGCCTTGATGATCTTCTCGAGGCGCGAGACCGCCGTCTGCAACGTCGACAGCTGCGGACCAAACGAGAAGCGCACGTGGCGCTCGAAGCGCGACTTGCGGTTCGCCCGACGCTGGCCGGGGTTGATGTCGAAGAACGCGCCGGGGACGACGATGACCTTCTCTTCGAGGGCGCGGCGAAACAGCTTCATGCCGTCGTCGATGCCTTCAGGAAGATTCTCGACGCTGCCCCAGACGTAGAACCCGCCCTGCGGCGGAAGATCGACGCGCACGCCGAGCTGCTCGAGCGCGCCGGTCAAGAACGCCCGCTTCTTCGAGAACGTCTTGTGAATCGCGGCGGTCTCGCGGTCGACGATGTCGTCTTCGAGCAGCGGGATCGCCGCCTGCTGCGCGGGCCGCGAGCCGCCGCCGTCGAGAAAGCTGCCGGCGGAGGCGACGGCTTCGATGACCTTCTTCGGGCCGATGGTCCACGAGATGCGCAGGCCCGGGTAGCGCCAGTTCTTGGTGAGGCCGTCGAAGATGACGACGGGGTCTTTTTCGACGTCTTCGACGTGGGCGGCGGCGCTGACGATGGGCGTCTGCTTTCCGTCCGGCTCGCTCCAGATGTAGTGCGAGTAGAACTCGTCGACGAGCATGCAGCAGTCGAGGGCCCGGCACGTCGCCACCCACGCCGCGAGCTCAGAGCCCGCGATGGTGCGGCCCGTCGGGTTGCACGGGTTCGACATCAACAGCGCAGACAGCCCGCGGCCGAGGATCTCTTTGCGCAGCTCGTCGACGCTGAAGTGATAGCGGCGCTCGCTCTCGAGCAAGATCGGGATCGGGTTGAACAGGCGGAAGACGCCGAGCAGCTCTTCGTAGGCCGTATAATCAGGCAAGAAGTGCCCGAGGTTGACCTCGCCCAATGCAGTCGCCGCGCGAGCGAGCGCGAGGCGGCCGCCGCCGCAGATGGCGACGTTTTCGGCTGAATACTGTGAAGGCATTCCGCGGCGAAAGCGGCGGTTCACCATATCGGCCACCGCGGCGCGCAGATCGCGCAGGCCGGCGACGGGGGCGTATTCGTAGGCGTCGTCGCTGATGGCGAGGTTGTCGAGCCGCGGCGGCGCGCCGGGCAGCACGCCGGTCTCGGGCTGTCCCTGGCCGAGGTTGCACCACTCTTCGTCGACGCCGCCGCCCTTCTTGCCGGGATACCCGCGCTTCTCGGCCTCGGTCGTCACAAAGATCACGCCGGTCTTTGGCACCTGGCGAAACGCGGCCGGGCCCTGCAAGCCGCTCAAGCTGGTCACCGCGGTGGTCTCTTT
>JANNAY010000701.1:0-4525 GCA_031384945.1 Deltaproteobacteria bacterium | reverse complement strand
CGCAGGCGGCGCTCTTCGGTGGCGAGGTGCTGCAGCGCCGTCTGCTCCAGCTTCTTCAGCTCGGTCTCACGTCGCTCGCGCTCTTGCAGCAGCGCCTGCAGCCGCTCTTCTTCCAACGCCGAGGCGTCGCGCAGCGCTTGTGTGCGCTCGGCGGCGGCGGCCTCTGCTTTTCGGCGTGCTTCTTCAACGGCGGCGACGGCGACGGCGGCTTCGTCGGCCCGCTGGCGCTGCAGCTGGCGCTCTTGATCGGCCTCTTCTTCGGCCCGCAGCCGCGCGATCTCGATCTCGGCGAGGCGGGCGCGCGCCAGCATCTCGTCGTCAGCTGACTTCTTCGCCTGCTCCGCCGCCTTTTGCTCCAGCTGCTTCTTCTCGCGCAGCAGCTGCTCGAGGCGCTCGGACTCGTCGCGGGCCAGCCGGCGTTGCTCTTCGACGGCGACGCGGGCCTCGCGCTCTTTCTGCGCGTGTTCTTCGCGCAAGACCCGCAGGCGCGCTTCTTCTTCGTCGACGCGGGCGGCGCCGTCGGCGCGGGCTTTGGCGAGGTCTTCTTCGGCGCGCTGCCGTTGAATCTCGAGCGCGGCGATGCGCGCGCGCTCTTCTTGTTCTTGCGCGCCAATGGCGGCGCGCGCGACCTCTTGATCGGCCACGAAGCGCTGGCGCTCGCGCTCGAGGGCGGCGATGCGCTCTTCTTCTTCAAGCAGGCGGCGCTGCCGCTCTTCTTCGGCGAGGGCGTCGCGCAGCTGCGCTTCGGCCCAGGCGCGCTCACGCTCTTTTTGCAGCTCTTCGAGCCGCGCCTCTTCGGCGGCCATCTTCTTCTTGCGGTCTTCGTCGGCGAGCTTCTCTTGCTCGAGCTGCTCGGCCCGCTGGCGCTCGCGCTCTTCGGTGAGCTTCTGCAGCCGCAGCTCTTCTTCGGCCGACCGACGCTGGCGCGCCGCCTCGGCCTCGAGCTCGGCCTCTTCGAGGCGACGACGGCGCAGCGCCAGCTCCGCCAGCTGCTGCTCCTCCCGCTGCTGCCGTTCTTTCTGCGACTGCTCCAGCAGCGTCAGCGCTTCTTCTTCGTCGGCGCGACGACGTGAGATGATCTCGAGCTCGGCCACCTGCTCGAGCTTCTTCAGCTCGGCCTCAGCGGCGACGCGCACAGAGTCTTCTTCGATCTGTCGACGACGTTCTTGCAGCTCAACAAGCCGCTTCTCTTCTTCGAGGCGCTGCTGCTCCTGGTGATCCTGAAAGAGCGCGGCTTCTTCTTCGAGCCGCAGACGCTTCTCTTCCATCGCCTTGAGCCGCAGCTCTTCGGCCTTCAGTTCTTCTTCTTTGCGCGCGTCGGCTTCCAACGCTTCTTCTTCGGCCCGCTGGCGCTCGGCGAGCAAGCGCTCGAGCCGTCGCTCTTCTTCTTCGAGCAACTTGCGCTTCGCCTCTTGCTGCACGCGCAGCTCTTCTTCGGCGCGTCGCGCCTCTTCTTGCAGCGCTTTGACGCGCGCCTCTTCTTCGGCCCGCATCTCGGCCAGGGTCTGCGCGCGAACCTCGGCCTCGATCCGTTCGTCCTCGAGCTTTTGCAGCGCCGCCATCCGCTGCGACTCGGCAGCGGCGAACGCCTTCTCGCGCGCCAGCTTCTCTTGCGCACGCGTCTCGTCTTCTGCGGCCTCGCGCGCCAACTTCTCCGCGGCGAGCCTCTCGGCGGCGAGCTGCTCCTGCGCGCGCACTTCTTCTTTGGCGGCTTCTCGCGCCAGCTTCTCTTCTTCCTCTGCCGCTTCCCGAGCGAGCTTCTCGGCCCGCGCCGCTTCGTCCGCCGCCGCTTCCTGCGCCGCCCTGGCCTGCGCGAGGGTCAGGGCTTCTTGTTCGGCGACGAGGGCAGCGTCTTCGGCGGCGAGGCGCTCGTCCTCGACCCGCTCTTGCTCCTTCCGCTCCCACGCGGCGCGATCGCGCTCGGCCTGGGCTTTGCGTGCCTGCTCGTCGGCGTGCTCTTGCTCGGCGAGCCGCGCGTGGGCGACCGCGTCGTCGGCGCCGTCGTCGTCGCTGGCGGCTGCGGCGTCGCTGTCTTTGGGGGCGGCGGCGTCGCGCGCGAGGCGGGCGGCTTCTTCTGCCTCGTGTTGCGCGTGCTGTTCGAGCAGCGCGTCGGCCTCGTCGTCGCGCAGGTCGCCCTCGAGCGACGTCGGACCCCGCGCCAACGACGGCAGTCCCGTCAGCGTGTCGCCGCGCGGCATCTGAAACGGCGTCGTCGTGTCGCCGAAGTCATCGGGCAACGAGGGCGTGCCTTCGGGGGGTGTGTCGGCGGTCTGCGACTCGCCGAGCAAGTCCTCAGGCAAGGCCGCGGGCACGACGATGCGCGACGGCTCGGGCGTGCGCTCCAACAAATCATGGTCGTCGATGGTGACGAGCAACCCATGCGGCAAGACCGGCAGCGGAATGCCCAGATAGGCAGCGACCTTGGCGACGACGCGTGGCGCCTCGACCGGCAGCTGAAAGAACCCATCACCGCCGGCGATCAGCGCATCCGTCGTTGAGCGAATGCTCTCTTGCCCAGTGCCGATGAAGAGAATCGGCACGCTCTCGGCGTCTTTGCGCTCACGCACCCGCGTGCACAGGTCGGTGGCGTCGTCGTCGATCGTCAGCAAATCGATGACGGCGCCAGCAGGCACCGGCGTGCTCTCGTCGAGAAACACCGTCGCCGCTTCGTCGCCGTCGCCGACCTGCCGAACGTCGATGCCCGCCTTTTCGAACGCCTGCGTCAGCGGCTCGAGAAAGGCCGCGCGGCGCGAGAGCAGAAGGACGCGGGCGGATGTCAGGCGTAAGCCCCTGAAAACAAAGAGGAAATCGAACGGACGGTTCTACCACGCGCGAAGCCGCCGCGTCCAAATTCTGGCTGTCAGAGCAAGGGTCGTCAGACAGCGAGGGGCAGTCGCACTTCGACGCTGCAGCCGCTGGCGACGTCGAGCACGCGGGCGTCGCCGCCATGGGCGCGGGCGAGCTCACGCACCAGCGCGAGACCGAGGCCGGTGCCGGCGATGTGGTCATCGCCAGGACGCAGCACGCGGTGAAAGCGCGCAAAGACCTTCTCGCGTTCATCTGATGGAATGCCGGGGCCGTTGTCTGTGACGACGATGACAGCGGAGCCGCCGGCGCGTTCGACGGCGACGACGACGGCTTTGTCGTCGGCGTCGCGGGCATATTTGACGGCGTTCTCGATCAGGTTGACGACGACCTGCTCGAGGGCGTGGCGGTCAAAGGATCCCATCATGTCGACGTGCTCGTCGGGCAGGTCGACGTCGATGGTGAAGCCGCGGCTCTCGCAGAGCGCGCGCTGGCCCGCAGCGATGGTGGCCACGGCTTCGGCAATGTCGCCGCGCACGAGGCGCAGCGGACGACGCCCCTCTTCGAGGCGCTGGGCCTCGAGCACGTTTTCGACGAGGTGGCCGAGGCGAATGCTCTCTTTCACCATGTCGTCGTGAAACCGATGCTGCTTGCCAGGGTCGGTGACGAGGCCGTCGCGCATCAGCTCGGCGTGCATGCGCAGCGTCGTCAAGGGCGTGCGCAGCTCGTGCGAGATCGCCGAGATAAAGGCCGACTTCTGGCGCATCAAGGCGTCGGCGTGCAGCGCCGTGCGATCGAGAAAGACGAGCACGACGACGACGAGGCCGAACAAGCCGACCAGCAAGAGCACTTCAGAGAACGGAAACGCCGTGCGCGCGTTCTCGAAGAAGCAGAGGTCGAGGTCATCGAGCACGTCGCTGACCGGCGCGCGCAAGGCGCAGTCGGCACCAGACGAGTGCGCAAGGATCGCCGGCGCCATGCCGACGCGCCGCTGCAAGATGCCGGGCAGCCATGACGAGCGCAGGGCTTCTTCGTCGAGAATCACGCCCTGCACGGTGGTCGAGCCGCCCTTCGAGACCACGCGGTGCAAGACGCGCTGGCCGGCGAGAGTGTCAAAGACCATCGGCGTGTAGTCGACGACGACGTTCTCGCCGTCGGCGCCGCTCTTGCTTTTGGCGTTCTTCTTCTTCACCGGCTTGGCGCGGGTGCCGAGGTTGTCGAGCTCTTCTTTCGACCAGTCGATGTCGTTGCGCGCGATCTGCGGCAGCTTGGGGTTCTCGGCGAGGGCGGCGCGCTTTTGCGGCTCGGGCTCTGCCTCGGTCAGCTGCTTGTAGACCTCACGCTGGGCGGCGTTCAGCTCTTGCAGCGACTGCTTTTGTGCATAACCAAGTTGTGAATCAAGCAGGGCGAGCTCGGGGTCGACGTCCTCGACGGGGGCGCCGTCTTTGGGGCGGGCCAGCGCGCGCACCGGCGCGAATTCTTTCGACGCGACCGTCTCGCGAAGGCGACGGGCGACGTCGGGACGCGTCCGCTCGTGGGGCAGGGTCAGGGTGCCGTCGGGGTTGATTTGAAACCAGGCGAGAATGCGTTTGTCGTCGGGCGTCTTCGACAGCGGCGACGGCGCCACGGCGTCAGAGGCGGCGACGACCCCCTCGGGCCGGTAGATCTCGTTGAAGTGGTCGAAGGGGCGGGCGTCTTCGCGGGCGCGCAGCTCTTCGAG
>JANNAY010000239.1:0-5037 GCA_031384945.1 Deltaproteobacteria bacterium | reverse complement strand
CGTCGTCGAGCACGACGCCGAGGCGCCGCGGGTTGCGCCAGCACAGCGTGCGATCGGCGAACCACAGCACGCCGCCGCCAGGACTCAGAAACGACGACCACGTCACCCCAGCGATCGGCGCGCCCGCCGAGAACGCCGCCGCGGTGCGCACCGTCGCGTCGTCGAGCACCACGCCGTCGGACGTCGCCTGCAGCTCGACCACATCGACGTCGCCGCGCGCTCCCACCGGCATCGCGCCCGCGGATGTGGCTGATGTCGGTGCGACTGCGCTCGACGTGCGATCGACGACGCAACTGCCGGCGAGGCAGGCGCACATGACGCACAGCAACACACACCCACGCCGAACCATCTCTGCTTTGACGCCCGAGACGCCGCCGCGGTTCCCAGAAAAGCACGCGCCGCACCTCGCTGCGCCGCCCGCGCTCCCCTAAGAGCCCCCGAGGAGGATCAGCGGATGCACGGCCCAGGCTCGCGCAACAAACTCAGCCCCTCGCACGCGCGCCACTACGCCGGCGACACGCTGCTCGACGCCATCGGCCGCGCCGTCTGCGCCGCCGACTGCCTGCCGCGCAAAGAGCTGCACGAGTCGTGGGAGATGGCCGTGCGCGTGAAAGAGCGGTTCCGCGGCGGACGCGTCGTCGACCTCTGCTGCGGCTTCGGCCTGCTCTCGCAAGTGATGCTGCTCGTCGACGACACACTCACGACGGCGGTGGCCCTCGATCGCAAGCCCGCGCCCAACCACATGTTGGTGCACACGGCCCTGGTCGCCGCGTTTCCACAGCTGCGCAACCGCGTGACGTTCGTGAAGCAGCGCGTCGAAGACGTCGACGTCGACGCCGACGACCTCGTCGTCAGCGCCCACGCCTGCGGCGCCCTCAGCGACGACGTCTGCGCCACCGCCGTCGACGCCGGCGCCCGCGTCTGCGTCATGCCCTGCTGCCACGTCTGGCGCTTCCGCGACGACCTGCGCGCACACGACGATCCGGCGCGCGTCATCGATGAAGAGCGCGTCGAGCGGTTGCAGCAGCTGGGCTACGACGTCGACGTCGCCAGCATCCCCGTTGAGGTGAGCCCGAAGAACCGGGTGCTGCGCGGGGCGCCCCATCGCTGACGTCGCGCGTCCGACGTGCGTTTGTCACGCTCTTTGTCATCGAGAAGAGCGCGATCCACGAGCACGCCGTCTCCGGGCGGGGCAGGCTTGCGTTCATGACATTCCGACGGCTGCTGCCCCTCATCGCCCTCGTGCCCGCGGCGCTCACAGGCTGCCCGACCACACCCAACGAAGAAGACCCGCCCGCCGGTGACGTCGTCGACTTCAACGCGCTCAAGCCCCTGCTCGAGCAGCACTGCACCTCGTGTCACCACGACGGCGGCATCGCGCCCTTCTCGCTGACACGCGCCGACGAGGTCTCGGTCATGGCATCGGCGCTGTTCGCCGAAGTCGCCGATCGCACGATGCCGCCCGTCGTCATCGACGCGAGCGGCGCCTGCCAGACGTTCAAAGACACCCCCCACCTCAGCGACGACGAGATCGCGGTCTTTCAAAAATTCTCTGAAGGCGGCGGCGTCTTCGGCGCCAACGACGACGACGCCGTCTTCGTCGAAGCAGACGCCTTCGTCGCCGACGCCAGCGTCGACATGGACGAAGCCTACGTCCCCGACGACAGCGGCAGCGACGACTACCGCTGTTTCATCGTCCCCTTTGACCCTGGATCGAAGCCCTTCATCACCGGATACGACGTGATCCCCGGCGATCGGCACGAGGTGCACCACGTCGTCTTGTTCGACCCCAACGGCGCCGGCGCCGAAGCCGACGCCATCGCCCTCGACGCCGCCGACGACGGCCCCGGCTACAGCTGCTTCGGCTCGTCCAACGTCGACTCTGACGTGAAGGGCGTGTGGACGCCGGGCGCCACCGCCGTGCGCTTCCCTGAAGGAACGGGGCTTTTGTTTGAAGGTAATTTCCTGATCTTGCAGATGCATTACTATACAGCCTCGGGCGTGTCGCCGGACCAGACGTCGGTGGCGTTCACCACCGCGGCGGCGGTCGACAAGCCGGCGCTGATGCAGCTGCTCGACGACTTCTCGCTCGACGTCCCGCCGGGCGAGCAGGCGGCGACGTACCAGTGGCAGCTGGCGCTCTCGCGGCTCACGCCCGTCCCCATCGACCTCTACGGCGTCTACCCGCACATGCACACGCTCGGACGCACGCAGCGCTTCGTCCGCTTCGACGCCGACGGCAACGAAGACTGCCTCGTCGACGTGCCCCGCTATGACTTCAACTGGCAGCGCTTGTTCTTCTACGACCAGCCCATCCGGCTGAACCCGAGCGACGTGCTGCAACAAGACTGCGTCTACGACACGACCTCGCGCGACAACCGCCTGCGTTGGGGCGAGAGCACGAACCAAGAGATGTGCATGCAGATCGTCTACGTCGTGCCGGTGCGCTGAGCTTCTTCGTCCTTCACCAACGCACGTCTTCGAGCGCGGTGAGCAGGCGCATCGTGTCGCCGGCGTAGAAGCCGGCGGCGTTCAAGCAGTTGACCTCGACGATGCGGCAGCCGGTTTCGGTCTGGGCGATGTCGAGCACAAAGGCGCGGTTCGGCACCCAGGCGTCGACACAGGCGCGGGCGTATTCGACGACGTCGTCGTCGACGTTGGCGTCGTAGACGACGCGGGCGCCGCGTTTGTAGCCGCTGGCGGTGACGACGACGCCGTCGACCACCCAGCAGCGGGTCTCGGTGTGGATGGTGACCGGCGCCGCCAGCAGCACCTCGGTGTCGCCGTGCAGCGGGTCGCTCGGCCGCGCGGTCTCGAGCACGCGGTTGCGCCAGCCGCGCCACTCGCCGCGCTCGTAGACCTTGCCGGCGAACGACTTCGAGTCTTCGACTGGACGGATGAACATCGAGTCTTCGGAGAATTCAGCGTCTTTGAACTTCGCGATGCGCGCGCCTGGGTTGAGCAGGCGCTCCGCTCCCCATGCGTTGGCCCAGCTCGGGTAGTCGAGGTTCGCGAGCTGCGCGCCGGGCGACCAGCCGCGCTGCTGTCCGATGCGGGCGAGCGTGTACGACCCCATGGGAAAGATCGCCCGCGTCGTGTCGATGACCGCCTCGGGGATCGATTCGACGTCGACGGCGGAGGTGGAGGTGTCGGCGTCGGCGGCCAGCAGGCGGTGGGTGAACGGCACCGGCTTGACGATGACGTGCGGCAAGCCGAGGCGCTCGATGCCCTCGACGAGGCGGACGTAGCCAGCCTCGGAGTAGAAGTTGTTCTGCAGCACCCACAGCATTCTGCGCCTGCCTCTCCGCCCGTGTGACCCGTGATTCGAACCGTTGGATCGTTCTCCAACATGCATCGAAACTGCGCCGTCGCAGCGTCACCCCTACACCGTTGTTCGAGCAAGAGCAGCGGGTCGGCCGGGCGACTCAGACCATCAGCGTCGTGCGCGACGACGTCACCGCCCACGCGCCGTCCCGTTCGACGACGTACGCGGAGACGCGCAGGGCTCCGCCGGGCAGCTCTGGCGCAGCCTTGACGGTGGCCTTGTCGACATCGACGTCGAAGTCGGCGAGCTGAAACGCGCAGATCGCGCAGAGGATGTCGTCGTCCATGACGCTGTTCGAGCCCGCCGCCGTGTTGGCCAGGCGCGCGCGCCCACGCAGGAACACGAAGAAAGAGATCGCCGTCGTCGACGTGGAGTCGTATGCGCCGGCCGTGCGTCTCGACCTCCACCGCCACCTCGAAGGTTCCCACTCTGCTGCCGCGCTCGCCGCGGTGGCCGCCGAACTCGACATTCGGCATTCGGTGTTCTTCGACGCGAAGAAGAACCGCCACCGCACGGCCGCTGAGCTCGCGCCGTCGCTGGTGTTGGCGCAGCCCGACGACGACAGCCGCGCCTTCGTCGACTGCATCGCCCGCGCCCGCCACGCCTACGTCAGCGAGGCCGCGATCTTTGCCCTCGCCCGCCGCGCCTTCGACGAGGCCGCCGAAGACACCGACGGATTCGAGATGCGCGTGAGCTTGTTCTCGATGACGCGCACGCTGTTCGAGAAGCAGCGCGGACGGTGGAGAGACGTCGTCCCCGTCGACTTCGCCGAACAAGCGCGGCGCATTCTGCTCGGCGTGCTCGCCGCCCGCGACGCCGCTGTCGTCGAGAAACAGAAGCCGATGCTCTTGCGCGTCGGGTTCTCGCGCGGGTTCGAGAGCGCTCCTCACTACCGGGCGATGGCTGAGGTGCTGCGCGAGCACAAAGATTCCATCTGTGGGCTCGACGTGCTGGGCATCGTCCCTGGCGACGGCGACAAAGAGCCGATGCACGATGACCTGCGCGCGATTTTGCTCTCGCTGCGCAAAGACATCCCCGACCTCACCATCCACGCCGGCGAATTCGAAGGCGCCGGCAGCGTCGACCGCTGCCTCGACCTCGACGTCAACGCCATCGGTCACGGCATCCGTTCGCTCGAGAGCGATGCGACGTTGCAGCGCTTGCGCGATGGCGGTGTGACTCTCGAGGTGTGTCCCAACAGCAACCGGTTGTTGGTTCCGTCGACGCTGCGCGCGCTCGAGGCGCGGCAGGGCGGCAAGACTCCGTTGCGTGCGTTGCAGCAGGCGCGGGTGCATTGCGTGCTGGGCAGCGACGATCCGACGCCGATGGGCACGTCGCACACGGCTGAGCACGCGTACTGCGCCGACCACGACGTCGACCTCGCCGTCCTCGACGTCGACACCACACGACGCTGGGCCCAGCTGCCGCAGCCGCGCTGATCACGCTCCCGGCCTCGCGAACGGACTGCGAGGCGCCCGACAGCGGGATGCTGTATCTGCGCCACGGAGGATCCACATGGGGGCAGAGCACCGCCGTTACGAGCGCATCGCCATCGAGCTGCGTTGCCGACTGTTCATCGAGGGTGATCGCCGCGGCGATCTGCACTTCGAGGCCTTCAGCAAGACGGGCAACCTCTGCCTGGGCGGCGTGTTCTTGATGTCGACGTTCCTCTTGCGGGTGGGCCTCGAGCTCGTCGTCGAGTTGGACCTGCC
>JANNAY010000689.1:0-6431 GCA_031384945.1 Deltaproteobacteria bacterium | reverse complement strand
GCGACCACGGCCGCGGCTCGTTCCGCATCGAGTTCGGCGCGGGCGGCATGCGGCTCGAGGCGCCAGTGGCGGCAGGGCAGGCCACATGACGCGCACAAACGAGCTGGTGTCGGTCGCCGACGAACGCCAAGACAGCGCGCTGATCGACGCGTCACGGCTGCTCGCCGGCGCCGACGACGTCGAGATCGCCTTCGGCGCCGTCGTCGCGATCCTGTCGCGGCGCATGCGTCTGCGCCGGGCTGCGCTCATCGAGAACAACGACGAATCAACGACGATCTTGCGTTGGTCGTCGGCGCCGTCGGCGCCGTCGGCGGCGACCGTCGGCGCGGTGCATACCTATTTCACCGCGCCGGCTTTCACGCGCAGCGGCGCGGCGCTGCGGGGCCACGACCCGCAGTCCATCTCGGTGCCGCTGGCGCTGCCCGGCCAGCCGGTCTTCGCGACCCTGCAGGTCGTCGCCGAGCGCGCCGTCGACCGCGGCGACGTCGCCTTTGTCTGCGCCGTCGCCGCCATGCTCGCGCGCTCGCTCGACGCCTGCCGCGCGTTCTCGCTGGCCGCGGCGCCGGTGCGCCGCGCGGTCATCGATCGGCAAGAGCCGCTGCTCGACCACCTCGACGGCGCCTTTGCCTGGGAGGCTGAGGGCACGGGGCAGGTCACCTACCTCAGCGCAGGGGTCGAGGCGCTGCTCGGCCACACGCGCGCGTCGTGGTTCGCCGATGCGCAGGCTTGGACGAGCGTGGTCCACGCCGACGACCGCCCGCTCTTCGACGCGATGGTGGGCTCGGCGCTCGAGACGCGGCGCGCCCAGCGCTGCGAGCACCGCTGCGTCGCCAGCGACGGCACGGTGCGTTGGTTGCACACCAGCGTTCATGTGATCGAGCTCGAGTCAGGCCGCTTGTTGCGCGGCGTGTCGGTCGACATCACCGACGCCAAGCGCGCCGCCAGCGACGCCGAAGAGCGCTTGCTCGAAGAGCGCGGCTTCTCGCACGCGATGAGCGCGACCCTCGGCGTGGTCGCCGTCGACAGCAGCGGCCGCCTCACCGTCGTCAATGCCGCCGCCGCCGCCGCGCTCGGCTGGCGCCCCGAAGACGCCGGCAGCGATGCCGACGCCTTCGTCACGTTGCGCTGCTCCGATGGCAGCGCGGTGCCGTCTCCGCTGCGCGCCGCGATCACCAGCGGGCGCATCAACAGCAACGAAGATCACGTCTTGGTGCGCCGCGACCGGCCGTCGTTGCCCGTGCACTACACGGTCAGCCCCATCGTCCGCGCCGGCCACGTCGTCGGCGCCGTCTTTACCTTCGAAGACATCACCCACCGGCGCGAGAACGAAGAGATTCACCTCTTCTTGCTCGAGTCGAGCCGCGTGCTCAGCTCAGGGCTCGACTACACGAGCGCGTTGCGACGGCTGGCCCGGCTCGCCGTGCCACGCCTGGGCGATCTCTGCTTCATCGATCTGCACGACCCCGACGGACAGCCGCGGCGCGTGGCGTTTGCCCACCGCGACCCGGTGCAAGACGCCTTCATCAACGACCTGTTCGCCGACTGCCCCGTCGTCGCCGCCGTCGACGAAGGCCTCTTCGCCGCCGACAGCGACGCCAGCTGGCCTTTGCGCACCGCAGCCCTCGGCCCGGTCGGCGTCGACCCGCTGCGGTCGCTGCTCACCGTGGCGATCCGGCTCGGCGACGAGTCGCTCGGCATGCTCTCGTGTGTCTTCTCGACGTCGCACCGACGACACAGAGCGACTGAGCTCTACATCGCCGAAGAGCTCGCCCGACGCATGGCGCTGGCGCTCGAGAACGGGCGCCTCTTTGAGCAAAGCCGCAAGGCCGTGGCGCAGCGCGAGCAAATCCTCGCCGTCGTCTCGCACGATCTGAAGAACCCGCTCTCGGCCATCCTCATCGCGACCTCCATGCTGCACGACGAAAACGCGTCGGCCGAGCACGGGCTGATTCTGCGGCGCATCGAGAGCGCCAGCGCGCGCATGGCCCGCATGATCGATGACCTGCTCGACTTCGCGAGCATCGACGCCGGACACCTCGCCGTGCAGCGCGCGCCGCACGACGGCCTGGCCCTGTTGCAAGAGACGGTGGCGTCGTTCGCGGCCACGGCGCGGCGGCGGGCGATCCAGATCGACGTCGAGATGAGTCAGGCGATGCCGCCCATCGATTGCGACCGCGGGCGTGCCCTGCAGGTGCTGGGCAACCTCGTCGGCAACGCCCTCAAGGTCAGCGCCGACGGGGCACGCATCAAGCTGCAGGTTCGCCCCGAGCTGCAGCCGAACGGCACGGTCGTCGCGGTCTTCACAGTCGCCGACAGCGGCCCCGGCATCGCCCTCGACGACCTGCCGCGGCTGTTCGATCGCTATTGGCGCAGCGACAACGTCACCTACCGCGGCCACGGCCTCGGCCTCGCGATCGCGCGGGGCATCGTGCGCGCGCACGGTGGACGCATCTGGGCGACCAGCGTGTTGGGTGCCGGTGCCAGCTTCCACTTCACGATGCCGCTGGCGTCGGCTGTGCATTAGCGGTGCGGTGGGCCCGTCGCGCGAGGCTCGCGTCTACAGAAGCGCATGAGGTCCGACGATCCTGTTGATCGAGTAAGCATCAAAAAGTAAAGTTCGACCGGCATTTGGTGTTGGTGCGCCACCAGCCGTTGCAGTCACCCGGGGCGAGCCTTCACCGTGTGACGACGTCCGGGCATTCCCCGGGCGGGCCACCAGCGTGATGCACCCTGACCCGTGGGCTCACGATCGGTCACAACTCGCTCACCGAACGGGCCTCCAGCACGTCACAACGACGATTGGTCCACATCGCGCGATGCAAGCGGAACCACGCCGTCGCCTTGCGTTGCTCGCGCTCGGGATTGGGGCATCGGCCACCTCCAAGCCCGAAAGTGTCAGGGAGGTGCTGAGCCTTTGGTGTCAGGAAGGTGCTGAGCCTTTACAGATGGCGAGCTACGCCCGCGCGAGGGCACGAGACCATCACGCTGGGTGGGGGGGGGCACGCAGGTCGGTGACCACGGCGTCAAAAGGCGTCCGCTCAATAAATCGGTGAAGAGAGGCCGATAAGGTGATGCGTTTGGTTGGCGCAGAGACAAAGCGAAAAACGTTCATGCGCACGTGCGCACCATCTGCCGCTTGTGCGCGCCTCATCGCGACAATCCTTACCCTACAGACCGTGCTTCTTCTCGACGACGATTGAACTTCGGCCCGCAGGGTGATTCGATTGTTACGTTCCGAGAATGTTCACGTAGGGGAGGGCTCATGGCGCCTGGTTTGTCGGCCGAAAACAAGACAGTGAAGGTCGACATCTTTTCTGGATTCGCCAGGTCTGGGCCGTCGCAGATCCAGCAGCAGCAGTGGCTCGACCAGCGAGGCCGCATCGTCGCCGTGCGCAGCGCGGCGCGCAGCATCGGCCCGGCATGACCACACCGCTCGAGGCCGCTGCGCTCGTCGTCCGCCCGACGACACCCAGGCCGCGGGCGCCGATCACCGCCCGCGAGACGTGCGTCAGCGTCGCCGACGAGGCCGCGCGCCACCGCTGGCGCGCCATCTTCGGCGTGGGCGATCACGCGCTGGGCGAAGCCGTCCGCAGCGCCGGCAACGATGTCTTCGCCGTGAGCCGCTGGCTCAGCCAACACACGGGCAGCGCTGGCGGGCGGCAGGCACGGCGCGGACCGCGCCCCGGCAATCGACGCGACGCGCTGCTGCAAGCAGCGATGCGCGAGGTTCGCCACTGCGGCGTGCGTGGCATGAGCTTTCAGCGCGTCGCGCTGCATGCCGACTGCTCGCGCAGCGCGTTGGTCATGTACTTCCTGAGCAAAGAAGGGCTCGGCCTGGCGATCATCGAGGGCGCCGAGCGCGACTTCTTCGACCACGTCGTGCTGCCGACCATCGCCGTCGACACCGGCATGGCCCGCGTGCGCTCACTGGCCGGCGCGTGGGTGGCAGACACCGTCGCGCACCAGGGCAGCCTGCTGGCGGCGCTGGTCTTCGAGCTGCAGGGCGTGCCGGGTTCCCTGCGCCAACGCCTCTCGCTGTTCTTGCAGCGCGTGCAGCGCGTCTTCGAGGCTCTCGTCGCCGACGCCCACGTCAAGGGCGAGGCCCGCGTGGGGCTCACGGGCGCAAGCCTGCTGTTTCAGATCGAAGCCGTGGTGCTCGCCCTCGGCGTCGCGACGCGCCAGGGCGACGGCGCAAAGGCGCGCGCGCAGGCGCAGCAAGCGCTGACATGGTTGTGGCGCGACGCCAGTCTCAACGTCGATGTCGACGTCGACGCGCCGCCGGCAGTGTCAGCGCCTCTGGATGCGTCGTTGCACGTGCCGAGCAGCGCGCCGAGCAGCGCGCCGATCGAGCCCGACGTGCGCCGACGTCACCGCGACCGCGTCGACCTGTGGTTGTTTGGTCTGCGACCCGACGTTGACTCGGTGCTCTATGTTCAGCTGTTTCAGCATGCGATGAACATGCTGCACAGTCAGGTTTTAGTGATGCTTGGTGAGGCGACGTTACACGCGGTCGGCGAGCGCGCCCTCTCCGAGGTCACGGGTCGCTTTCCGCTGCTCGCCGGCGTCCGTGTGCTCGACGATGGCGCCTTCGATTGCTCTGCGCTCCGCGGCGTGGCGGCCGATGGCAACGTCGTGCGCCGCGCATCGCGCGCCCTCTTCATCGAAGTGTTGACGATGCTGAGCCGCCTGACGGGCGACGTGCTGCTCGACACCTTGCACGAGGCAGTCACGCTCGCTGAGGCCGACGCGCCGTCGGCATAAACGAAAAAACCCTCTCCACGTTGAAGAGGGCTTCGCGCAGCGCCGCAGCAGCGAAAGTCAGTAGGGCGAGCGGCCGGCGTCTTTCAGCTTGTCGCCGAACCAGCCACCCGTGGCCGCGTCGATGTCGGCGGTGAGCTCTTGCAGGCGAAGCTCTTTCTTCACGCGGTCGGCGAGGTCAGTCGGCGGCGAGAGCTCGAGGTCGATCTGCAGGCGGCGGCGCTCGAAGTAGCGGCGGGTCACCTCGTCGAGCACGCGGTCGCGCAGGTTGGCGACGCGCACGCCTTCGCGGGCGATGTTCATCTCTTGCGGCTCAAAGATGAGGCGGTCGAGGTCCCACGTGGCCTGCAGCTGCAAGCGGGCGGCGTCGCGGTTGGTGTCGGAGTTCGAATCGGGGTCGCCGACCTTGGTGACGATGCGCAGGTCGTTGCGCTGCTCGCCCCAGGCGCGCGCTTGAAACTGCGGGGCCAACGCGTTGGTGCGAGCGCGGGTCAGCCACGAGTCAACGATCTCGGGGTCGAGGCGGTACCAGGCGACGGCCTGCTCTTGCACCTCGCGCACCGACGGCTCACCGGCGTAGCGCTTCAAGACCTTGCGCACCGTCTCGTTGCCGACGACGCGGCCCTCGGTGATGGTGACCGTGTCGGCGGCGCCGGCCTTCACCAGCGGCTTCATCTTGCCGAGGATCGACGGCGTCATCGACGGCACGCGGTTGAGGTCGTCGACGCTGCCGTAGGGGCCGTTCTCTTCGCGCTCGCGAATGATGTCGCTGGCGGTCTTGGCCCCGACGCCGGGCAGGGCCTCAAGCTGCTCGCGCGTGGCGGTGTTCAAGTCGAGCAAGTCTTGCGCGTGGCCGGGGGCGGCTGCGAGGGCTGTGGCGACGAAGGCGGCGATCAACCAGGTTTTCATGGCTTCTCCTGCGGAACGGGGTCGAGGTCGAAGATGTCTTTGCCGAGCATCGACGCGAGCAGCGCCTCGATCTCTTGCAGCTTGAGCTGCCGACGCACGTCGTCGAGCAGGGCTTTCCTGCCGGTCGACTTGTCGGTGCCGAATTCCATCTCGGCGAGCAGACGACGGCGCGCGATGTAGAGCTCGGCGACGCGGTCGACGAGGGCGTCTTCGGCTTTGATGACGTTCGGGTGTTGGCGAAACACCGCGCTCTCGTTGGGGTTCAAGATCAAGCGATCGAGGTCCCAGTTGAGCTGCACGGTGAAGCGCAACAGCAGATAGTCAGACGGCGTGAGCACGGCGAGGCCGTCGCTGATGTCAGTGTTGACGTCGTCGACGATGATGGTCGGATCCTCGAAGACGAAGACCTCTTGCTGAATTTGTCCGATGCCCTGGGCGGCGTCGAAGCGCATCTGCAGCCGCGGCAACGCGGCCGCCCAGCGCACGCGCGTGAATTGGGACTCGTCTCTGGCGAGGCCGCTGTGGGCGAGGGCTTCGTCGATGACGTCTTCGAGGCGCGGCTCGCGTTCAAAGCGCTCGCGCATGCCGATCATCTGATCGCGCGAGACCTTGATGCCGGTGCCCTTCTCGAGACGAAACAAGCCGCGGTCGCTGACGGCCCACAGGCGATCGGGGTCTTTGGCTTCGCGGGCCAGGCCGTTGGCCGTCGGCGCCGGCAGCGTGTCGAGCTCGGTCAGCGTCAGGCCGCCGTCGTTTGAAAAGAC
>JANNAY010000671.1:0-4688 GCA_031384945.1 Deltaproteobacteria bacterium | reverse complement strand
GCCCACGACCTGCGCTCACCCCTCAACGTCGTCGATGGCTTCGCGCAGCTGTTGCTCGACGACGACGCCACCATCGGTGAGCGCGAGCGCAGCTACGTGGCCGAGATCCGCGGCGCGGTCGCGCACATGCTCTCGTTGATTCACGAGCTCTTGCAGCTGTCGAAGGCCAGCGGCACCGCGCTCACCCGCGAGCGCGTCGACATCACCGCGCTGGCCCGCACCGTCGTCGGCCGCTTGAAGAACGCGTGGCCCGCCGTTGGCCGCGCCGTCGACGTCGACATCCACGACGGGTTGATCGCCCGTGGCGACCCACGCCTGCTGGTGATCGTGCTCGAGAACCTGCTGGGCAACGCGTGGAAGTTCTCGGCGCGCATGGCGGCCCCGCGGATCGTCGTCAGGGCTGTCGACGCCGGCGTCTTCGTCGTCGCCGACAACGGCGCCGGCTTCGACCCCGCCCAGCGCGAGAAGCTGTTTCAGCCCTTCGTGCGCTTGCACACCAACGACGAATTCGAAGGCACCGGCATCGGCCTCGCCACGGTGAACCGCATCCTCGCCCGCCACGGCGGACGCATCTGGGCCGAGAGCGTCCCCGGGCAGGGCGCGTCGTTCTTTTTCACGACAGAGCCGAACCCTGGCAACCCGCTGACGCCGCCGGGCGGTCTTCCCAGCGCCAGCCGCTGAGTGGTAGCCGCTGCGGCATGGACCACGCCGCTGCTGTCGCCCTGCTCGAGAAAAATGGATTCAGCGCCGACCTGTGCGTCGAACGCGAAGAAGACTTCGTCAGAGCCTGCAAAGAAGGCCTCGACGACGTCGTCGCCGCGTTTGTCGCCGTCGGCATGAACGTCAACGCGCGCGCGCCGATCTCGAACGAGACCGCGCTCATCAGAGCTGCCGAAGGCGGACACCTCTCGACGATCGAGCTGCTGGTCGCCCACGGCGCCGATCTCGAGCTGCGCGATTCGTCAGACGACACCGCCCTGCGCACCGCGTTCAATTGGAGCCACCCCGAAGCCGCCCAGCTCTTGCGCAAGCTCGGCGCCGACATCGAGGTCGTGTCGAAGTGGGGCGAGACCACCCTCGATCATGCCATCGGCGAGAAGCCCGAGAACGTCGACACGCTGCTCGCGATGGGCGCCTCTGCCTCTGCCTGTCACCAGGGCCGCTCGCCCCTCGGCAGCGCCATGGGCAAAGGCGACACCGCCCTCGTCGAGAAGCTGCTGCAACACGGCGCCAAGGCGACGACGCAGGTCGACAGCCTTGGCAGCGCCCTGCACAAGGCCGCCCGCGACAGCGATGCCTTTGTCGACCTCTTGCTCCAGCACGGCGGCGCCCCTCTTGAGCAGCTCGTCGACGTCAAAGACGCCTTTGGCCTCACGCCCCTCGATCACGCGCTGCTCGCCGGTCGCACGCTCAAGAAGCTGGGCACGCCCTCGCCGGCGCAGAGAGACCGCGTCGCGTTCTGGTCCGCCGTCGACGCCGGTGACGCCGCCGCCGCCTTCGCCCTCGTCGACGCCGGCAAGGTCGACGTCAACGCTCGCAACCACCAGCACAACACCGCCGCCCGCAAATTCGCCGGCGAAGGCAACGTCGACGGCGTCAAAGGCTGCGTCGCCCGCGGCGCCGACCTCAGCGGCGCCGTCGACCGCGCCTGCAGCGCCGGCCACGTCGACGTCGTCAACGTCCTCTTCGCCGCTGGCGCCGCCTTGCTCGACGAAGAAGGCCGAGCCGGCGGCTTCGGCGCCGCGGTGTGGAACAACAAGGTCGACGTCGTCAGCGCCGTGCTGGCCTGCATCACGGCCGCCGACAAAGCGAAGCTCGGCGAGTACGTGCGCTCGGCGGTGATGCAGAAGAGCCCAGCGATGGTGCGGGCCCTCGTCGACGGCGGCATGAACGTCGATCACCGTGACGACATCGGCGGCGAGACGCCGCTCATCGGCGCGGTCGCGTCGTGGCACAACCTCGACGTCGTCAAGGCCCTGCTCGACGGCGGCGCGGGCATCGACGTCGCCGACAACAGCAACGTCACGCCGCTCTTGCGCTTGTGTGGCCACTACGGGTGGGACGACGACGAGCACAAAGCCACCCTCGAGCTGCTCATCGATCGTGGCGCGCGCTTCGACGTGAAGAACGCCTTCGGATCGACGCCGTGGAGCGACTGCAAAGACGGTCCGAAGAAGATCGTGCTCGAGAACCTGGTGCACGGGCCGCTGCGCGCGCGCACGCCGCTGGCAGAGCTGTCGCAGAAGCACTCGTGGGCGACCTTGGCGATGTTCATCGCTGCTGGGCGCAGCGACTTGATTGCGCAGCTCATCGATCTGGGCGTCGATCCGAATCCGCCCGACGGCATGAAGGCGCAGGGCGTGCTGTACGCCGCCGTCGAAGCGCAAGACGAAGATCTCGTCGACGCGCTCGTCTCAAAAGCGCGCGCCCATCGTGTCGACGTCGACCGCAGCGAGCAGTACGGCACGACGCCGCTGGCCATCGCGGCGGGCAAGCCGAGCCTGCGCATCACGCGGGCGCTGCTCGACGCTGGCGCGAACGTGAATGCGCGCAGTCCGTCGGGCAGCACGGCGGCGCATGCGGCGTACGAGCAGCTGGCGCAGCTGCAGCTGTTGGCGTCGCGCGGCGCGCGCTTCGATCACAAAGAGAACAGCGCGCTCATCTGGGCGGCGTCGGGTGGTCACGAAGACGCAGTGCGCTTTCTCGTCGACCACGGCGCTGTCGTCGACGTGCAGAGCAACTATGGCGAGACGCCGCTGCACGCCGCTGTCGAGAAGGGCCACGCGGCGATCATCACGCTGCTGCTCGAGCGGGGCGCCTCGCCGAACTTTCTCGCGCGCACCAGTGGGCAGACGCCGCTGACCGCGGCCGCGCAGAAGGGTGACGCGAAGCTCGTGCGCCAGCTCGTCGCGCACGGCGGCGACCTCGATGCCCACAACGCCGCTGGTGAGACCGCCCGCGCGTTGGTGGGTCGTCGCAAGGCGATGAAGTCGGCGCTGAAAGACCTGCTCGGCGCCGTCGCCGGCCGCGCCATCGTCGTCGACAAGGTCGATGAGGCGTTGGTGACGTTGGTGCCGCCGTGGCAGCACATCTACGGCCACAATGTTCAGGGCCTGATCGCGGCGCTCGACGGCGGCTTTGACGTCGACAGCAAAGACGCCTGGGGCGTGACGCCGTTGATGACGGCGGTGTTGTTTCGCGACAGCGATCTGGTGAGCGAGCTCTTGCGCCGCGGCGCCAAGGTCGACGTCGTCGACAACGCCTCTGCCATGGCCTGGGACTACGCCGGCCTCGGCCGCGACGCCGCCATCGATCCGATCCTCGCGCCGCACATGCCGCAGCCGAACAACATGGATCGCTTGAACGCGCAGGCCGCACGCTCGCTGCTCGAGGGCGAGGTGGCGGCGGCGCTGTCGCGCGGCGACATCCCGAAGATCGCTTCGCTCGTGCGCGACAAGAAGCTTCTTGTTTTTTTGACGACCACCGGCGCGGGCGTGATGGAGCGCGCGCGCCACGACGATGACCTCGTCGACGCCCTCGTCGCCATGGGCATCCCCGACCCGTGGGCCGCCGGCAAGAAGACCGTCAAGCTGCGCCGCGTCCCCAAGACCCAACCGCCCCAGCCCGCCCCGAAGAAGAAGACCAAGAAGCCCACGACGAAGAAGACCCCCACGGCGAAAACGCGGAGGGAGGGGCGGGGCTCGCCCCCGCCTTCTCCGACGAAGAAGAAGGCGACGAAGAAGACCGCGAAGAAGACCGCGAAGAAGACGGCGAAGAAAACGACGACGACGAAGACGAAGAAGAAGGCGACGAAGAAGGCGACGAAGAAGAAGGCGCGGCGATGACGGCGAAGATCACATTCCTGCCGAACGGGCCCGTGAAGATCGAAGGCAGCTTCGAGCTCAAAGACGCGGCCGGCCGCAAGGTGACGCCGACAACGCAGTCTTCGTCGGGAGAGCACGTCTACCTCTGCCGCTGCGGGCACTCCGGCAAGAAGCCCTTCTGCGACGGCTCGCACGGCAAGGCCGGCTTCAAAGCGGACTGAATCTGACTTGCGCGCCGCGATCGTCGACTCCACAGTGAGTGGGATGGGTCGCGTCTCCTCCTCCTTCTCCGTCGCTGTCGTCGTCGCTGTCGTCGTCATCGGGGGCGCCGGCTGCACACCCGCGCCCGTCGCCGCGTTCGAAAAGTTCTACGCAGCGACCGCCGCGCGCGACGTCGCCGGCTTCAAATCATCGCTGTGCACGCACACGCGCGCGTCGTTGGCGGCGGTGCCCGAAGAGGCGCTGCGCAACGAGATGAAGGTGAGAAAAGTCGTGCAGAAGATCGAGGTGAAGAGCGCCTCTGACGACCACGCCGTCCTCGACGTCGTCGACGCCACCGGCGGCCACGAATCCGTCGATGTCGTCCGCGAAGACGGCGCCTGGTGCGTGCAGCTGCCGGAGCCGAAGTGAACGCCGCCTCGCTCGCCGTCGTCGCCGCCGCCCTCGTCGCCGCGGTCTACGCCGCCCCCGCCGCTGACGTCGTCGAAGCCCGCGTCAAAGCGCCGTGGCGCGGCACGATGAACGAGCGGCTGCTCGACGTGACGCAGCCGTTTCTCGACGCGCCCTACGTGCTCTCGCCGCTCGGCGAAGGCGCAGACAGCAAAGACGGCGTCGACAAAGACGCCCGCGTCCGCTTCGACGCCT
>JANNAY010000639.1:0-1791 GCA_031384945.1 Deltaproteobacteria bacterium | reverse complement strand
GCGATCGAGAAGCTGGTCGACTCCTACGACGGCGTCGTCGACGAGGTCGTCTTCGTCGACGGCTACGTCTACGTCTCCGTCGCCGATCGCTGGTGCGTGTCGCTGAAGAAGCGCGTCGCTGTCGGCGACCACGTCGACGTCAAAGCCTTCGGCCACGCCGACAACTTTCACAGCCAGAAGCTCGATCGCGACTTCGCCTCGCTGTGGTTCGCCATCGTCACCGTCACCGAAACGCAACAACAGGGAGAGAAGACATGAGAATCGTCAACGTCGCCGCCGCTGCCTTCGTCGTCGTCACCGCCGCAGCATGCGACATCGCCCAGCCCTTCGAGGGTCCGGGCTATTCGCTGAACGACGGCCTCACCACCGACGCTGAAGGTCCGTTCACCGTCGGCACGACGCTCTTGTTGTTGAACGACGAAGAGGGCGCGCAGAAGCACTTCGACGAGAACATGGACGCGATCCTCGCCGTCATCGACGACCAGAAGGGCCTGGTGGGCAAGTCACTCGGGCAGGGCATCGGCAAGCCCGGCTACCGCACGCTCACGGCGTGGGAGAGCGAAGAAGACATGCTCAACTGGGTCGCCAGCGACGTGCACGGCAAGGCGATGAGCGAGATGGCCGACTTCACCGAGGGCGGCAAGATCGCGTCGTGGACGATGACGCGCGAAGAGCTCGAAGCCGCGCCGCCGTCGTGGGACGACGCCAAGCAGCGTCTCGACGACGACGGCCTCGACGCCTATTGAGGGTCGTGGCGACGAAGCAGGCAGCGCAGGCGAAGAAGAAAGCGGCGCCGAAGGCGTACCACCACGGTGATCTGCGCCATGCCCTCGTCGCCGCTGCCCGCGAAGAGCTGCGCGCCGTCGGGCGACAAGAGTTGAGCCTGCGCTCGGTCGCCCGCCGCGCTGGCGTCACGCACACGTCGGCGTACCACCACTTCAAAGACAAGCAGGCCCTGCTCAGCGTCATCGCCGGGCAGGGCTTCGTCGCTCTCGACGCCGCCATGCGCGACGCCATGGACGCCGCTGGCGACGACGCTGTCGACCGCCTGTTGGCCTCTGGTCGCGGCTACTTGCAGATGGCGAAGAGCGACCCCGCCGCCTACGACTTGATGTTCAACGGCTGCGACTTCGACGTCGACGCCGACCTCATGGCCATCGGATCGACGCCGTTCTCTCGCTTGTTTCAGGCCGTCGTGGCGGCGCGCCAGGCGACGGGTACAACGAAAAACGACGATCTCTCAGATGCCATGCTCATGTGGGAGGTCGTGCACGGCGCAGCAATGTTGTATCAATCTGGCACCCTCGCCCGCATGGGCATCGACCTCGACGCCCACGCCGCGACGGTGCTCCCACGTCTCGCCGCGCTCTTCGGCCGCTGAGCAGACCTTGGTCACTTTGGAGAGGGTTCGAGCGCGCAAGGTCGGACCTCGAGCACGCCCCCGGGGCGGGCACCCCAGCCTCCCCCGGCCCCTCCCCGTGGACGCGGCTCAACCATTGTCGCGTTGAATCTGCATCTGGGCCGCTACGGGTAGGAGGGGAGGAGAACGAGAAGGAGTCGGATGCCACGACGTTGCGGCGATCCGACGTGGCCCGCGGTGTCGGCAGCAAAGACAAACCCCGTGATCGCGGCGGCGATCGCGGGGTCTGGTGTTTCAATGTGGACTGAAGGCGCGAAGATCGCGCGGTTCAGATGCCTTTGAACGTGGGGCGGCGGACGCCGAGGGTCGAGAGGCCCTCGTAGGCGTCTTTGCTGGCAAAGATGCGCTTCAAGCCCGCGGTCTCGGCCTTC
>JANNAY010000632.1:0-3358 GCA_031384945.1 Deltaproteobacteria bacterium | reverse complement strand
CCGACGCACTCGAGGCGCTGCGCACGAAGTGGCGCGATTGGGCCGTGGCCGAGCACGCCCTCGGCGGGCGCGGACAATTCACGAGCTGGGCGCTCAGCTGGTCAGACGGCAAAGCGCTCGTCGACGAAAACGGCGCCGTCGACAAAGACGTCTACGCCCGCTGGAAAGCGTGGAGCCCGCTCGCGTTTGTGCAGACGCCGGCGGGGCAAGCGGCGGCGAAGAAGCTGTCGGGACATCTCTTCATCACCGCCGGCAGCGCGGACATGTTCGACCTCTACCGGCCGAGCGAGAGCTTCGTGCAGCAGCTGAAGAAGCAGTCTGTCGACGTCGAATGGGCGCCGACGACCTTCGACCACTTCGGACACACTGACGAGCGCTTTCGCCCGCTGGTGCGCTTTCTGCTCAAGCAGCTCAAGGATTCTTGATGCAGTGGATCACGAAATCTTGCAGGGCTTTTTCATAGTCCTGCTCGGGCTTGCCCTGCAGGCGTCGACGCAGGCGGAAGCTCGCCGACCCCAGGGTGTGCGCGACGTTGCTGGCCCACAGGTAACCGCGTCCGTGGTGCTTCAAGAAATAATGCCTGCGTGAATCGAGCATGTAGCCCGGCGTGCGGCGCTTGAGGTTCTTCACGCCGGTGCTGGCGCCGACGATGTGGGCGACGCTGGCGGCGGGCACAAAGGCGATCTTCCATCCGGCTTTCTTGGCGCGGTGGCAGAGGTCGGTCTCTTCATAGTACAAGAAGAACGTCTCGTCGAAGAGTCCAACCTGCTCGAGCACCTGGCGGCGCATGACCATCGAGGCGCCGGGCACCCAGTCGACGTCATCGACGATCGTCGTCGGTATCGGGCGCGGAACGACGCGATCTTTGAGCAGCTTCGACAGCGGGCCGAAGCGCACCGACCCTTCGATCTCGGACCAGATCGTTGGATAGTGAAAGGCGCCGGGGTGGGGGTCGCCGTCGGGCCCGTGGATGTAGCCGCCGGCGATGCCGACGTCGGGGCGCCCGTCGAGAAAGTCGAGCAGTGTTTGCAGCGCGTGGCCTTCGACAAAGGCGTCGCTGTTCAACAAGTAGAAATAGTCGGCCTTGTCAGGCCCGGTCATGCCGCGGCGCAAGGCGACGTTGTTGCCGAAGCCGTAGCCGCCGTTGCGGCCGGATTCGACGACGTCGACGACGGCGCCGCAGCCGCGGTCGGCGACGCCTTTTTTGAGCTTGTCGAAGCTGCCATCGCCGCTGTCGTTGTCGACGATGACGACGTGGGCTTTGCCTTTCTTGTCATCGGCGTGCCGGCCGTTCAGCGCCATGATCTCAGGCAGCAGCGTGTCGAGCGCCTGCAGAGTCATGTCGGGGGTTTTCCAATTGAGCAGACAGCAAAGGACGCGCATCGGGCGAGACGTTAGCTTCGCGACCATGAAAACGCAGGCAGCAGATCGCGAGAAGCACAGCGCAGACGGCAACACAGACGCCAACAAAGACGTCGGCGTCGTCGTCATCGGCCGCAACGAAGGCGACCGTTTGATGCTCTGCCTCGACTCGCTCGAGCGCGCTGGGGTGCTGCGATCGCACCTCGTGTACGTCGACTCTGGCTCGACCGACGGATCGATCGGTCGCGTCAACGCCCGCGGCGTCGACGGCATCGCCATCGACCCGCCGTTCACCGCCGCCAAGGGTCGCAACGCCGGCTTCGCGCACCTGACGCAGAAGCACCCGAACCTCGTCGCCCTGCAGTTCGTCGACGGTGACTGCGAGTATTTTCCGGCCTGGATCGACGTCGCCGCCGACACCTTGCGCAAGAACGACGACATCGTCGCCGTCACCGGCGTACAGCACGAGCGCCGTCCCGACGCCAGCGTCTACAACTTGCTCTGCGACGTCGAGTGGACGGGCGTGGTCGGCGACATGGACACCTTCGCCGGCAACGTGATGGTCAAGGTCGCGGCCCTACACAAATCCGGCCTCTACAACCCAGATTTGATCGCTGGTGAAGATCCCGAGCTCAGCATCCGCGTGAAAAAGGCCACCGGCGGCCGCATCGTGCGCATCGATGAGCCGATCTGTCTGCACGACGTCGACATGACCAAGGCGAGCCAGTGGTGGAAGCGCAACGTGCGCGCCGGCCACGCCTACGCCCAGGTCTCTGACATGCATGGTGAACCGCCGCAGAGGTTCTGGAAAAAAGAAGTTCGCTCGAACTGGATCTGGGGCGCCGCCCTGCCCCTCGGCGCTCCAGCGCTGGTGCCGCCGGCGTTCGGCTATTTGTTCTGGCGCATCTACAGCGACGCCCGTCGTCGTGGGCTCGACGCCAAGAGCGCCCGCATCTACGCGTTCTTCACGACGGCGGGAAAGCTCCCGCAGGCCCTCGGGCAGGCGAAGTTCTTGTGGAACAAGGTGCGCGGCGTGAAGTCGAGCCTCATCGAATACAAGGGCCCGCAGCCCGGCTGAGCGCACGTCGACGGCCCGCGCCGTCGTCGCTACCATTGTCTCCATGACGACCGCTGAGCTGCTCGAACATTTGCGCGCCGAAGCGATGAAGCTGCCCGAGAAAGAACGGCTGCAGCTGGTCGTGCAACTCTCGGACACGCTTGGACCTGGCGTCGACGACGACGACAGCGCCACAGTCGCAACGGTCTCGCCAGCCTGGGACGCCGAAATCCGTCGCCGTGTCGCCGAGATTGACGCCGGCACGGCGCAGCTTCGGCCGTACCAAGACGTCATCGCGGAAGTGAAAGCCGGTCTGGTCGGCCGGCGGCGATGAGCGGAGCGGCGATGAGAGTCGAGCTCACTCTCAGCGCGTCGCGAGAACTCGCAGCATCGGCGGCCTGGTACGAAGAGCGCACAGAGAACCAGGGCGTCCGCTTTGCAATACTGGCTCAACAGGCTCGACGAGGTCGGCTAGCTCATGCGTAGCGGAACGACGTCAGCGTTTCTGCTTCGTCCCAGGTGTGGTTGAAGCCAGTGGCCTTGCGGAAGGCTTTGTCGTCGACGACGACGGCGTGCTTGATGTGCTCGATGCTCTGCGCCGACAAGCGAGAGATGCCGAAGCGGCCGAACATCATCGGCAACAGCGGCTCGGGGATGCGCACGACCTCGCGCCCAGCGAGCTTGATCAACGTCGACAGCGGCAGCGGCGGCGGACCGGCGACGTTGTAGATGCCCTTGAGCCCCGCCTCGCCGCTGTCGGTGGCGGCTTGCGCGGCGGTGACGATGGCGCGGGCGGCGTCTTCTTCGTGCATCACTTGAAAGAGCGGATCGAAGCCAAACGCGAGCGGCACGCGCTTGCCGTCGAGAAACGACGCGAGGGTGCCCTTCTTCGACGGCCCAATCGTATAGCAAACCCGCAAGACCACCGTCTTCAATTTG
>JANNAY010000571.1:0-1753 GCA_031384945.1 Deltaproteobacteria bacterium | reverse complement strand
AAGACGACGACGCCGAGAGTTGGAGCACGAAGGCCCTCATCGAGAACGAGCTCGGGCAAGGACCTGCCGAGCTCGTCGCCATCTACACCGCCCCCGAAGGCTCAACCATCGATGACGTCGTCGTGCTCGGCGAAGTGCTCGCCGCCGCCACCCGCATCGGCGCGCATCCGTTGGTCGGCGCGGTCGACAGCTTCTACACGACCGGCGCGCCGTGGCTCGTCTCGCACGATCGCACCCACACGGTCATCACCGTCACCTTGAAGGGCGCCGAGCACGAGAAGCAAAAAGCCCTGCCTGAGCTGCGGGCGCTGCTGGCCGTTGAAGGCGGCGTCGGCGTTGAATTCACCGGCATCACTGTCATCAACGAAGGCGTCGCCGCGGTGATCGCCCACGATTTGGTGCAGGGTGAAATTTATGCGCTGCCGCTGACATTGTTGGTGCTGCTCTGGGTCTTTCGCGGCGTGGTCGCCGCCGGACTGCCGCTGTTGATGGGCATCTGCGCCAACATCGCGGCCTTCGCAGCGCTGCGGCTGCTGACGCTGGTCACCGAAGTCAGCATCTTCGCCGCCAACATCGTCACGCTGCTCGCCCTCGGCCTCGCCATCGACTGCTCGCTCTTCGTCGTCACGCGCTTTCGCGAAGAGCTGCGCTGGCAGAAAGACCGCGGCGCCGAAGACGCCGACATCGACGTGGCCGCCTGCGTCGCCCGCGCCATGGACACCGCCGGACGCGCCGTCTTCTTCTCCGGCGCCGTCGTCGCGCTGTCGATGTTGGCGCTGTGCACGATGCCGCAGATGTTGATCAAGAGCCTCGGCTATGCCGGCGTCGTCGTCGTCATCTCGACGTTGTTCTTGATGTTGTTCTTCTTGCCCGCGGTGCTGGCGCTGCTCGGCAACAAGGTCGAGGCCCTGCCCCTGCCCTTCGTCGCCCGCTCCGGCGACGAGCGCGACGGCGCCTGGTTCAAGGCCCTCGCGCTTGCGGTGATGAAGCGCCCCGTCGTCACGGTCGTCGTCGTCGGCGGCCTCTTGTTGGTGTTGGCGGCGCCGTTTCTGCGCATGACGCCGTCGATCCCCGACTACCGCGCCTTGCCGCGCGGCAATCCGGTGCGCGACGCCACCGAAGACTTCAACAGCCAGTTCTTGCCGAACCAGCTGACGCCCCACGACGTCATCATCACCGTCGACGGCGACGTCTACAGCCGAGAGAACCTGCAGAAGCTCATCGACCTGCAGACGCGCCTCGAGAAGATCGACGGCGTCATCGGCGTGCAATCGCCCTTCTCGATCGGCGAGACGCCGGGCGGACAGAAGGGCTCAGCGACGATGTCGAAGCAGGGGGTGATGGAGCTCTTGCTGACCAAGCGCGACACCCTCGACCCGACGACGAAAGAGCTCTTGTCGCGCTTCTTGAAGGGCCACACCGCGCGCATGCTGGTGTTGTCGACCGAGAGCTACAACATGCAGCAGACGCTGCAGCAGGTGCGCGACATCCGCGCCCTCTCCGTCGACGGCCATCCGTTGCGCGTCGCTGGCGCCCCCGCCGTGCTCGTCGACCTGCTCGATCGTCTGGGCAGCCGCACCCCCTTCGCGTTGGGCTTCGTCGGCGTCGCCATGTTCTTCGTCTTGTTTTTCGCCTTCCGCTCTGTCGTCGTGCCCATCAAAGCGATCTTGATGAATTGCTTGTCGATGACGGCGAGCTTCGGCGCCCTCGTCTTCATCTTTCAAGACGGCCGCCTCACCGGGCTCTTGCACTA
>JANNAY010000568.1:0-3195 GCA_031384945.1 Deltaproteobacteria bacterium | reverse complement strand
GTAGTCGGGGCTGGCGTCGGTGGCGGGGTCGTCGAACGAGGTCACGCCCTCCCACGAGCCGTCGGCGAGGTAGGCGCCGTCGATGACGTAGTCGCCAGCGGCCGAGTGCCACGTCTCTGACACTTCGGTGCGCGCGGCGTCGGCGTAGACGTAGACGCTGTGCGAGGTCTCGAGCCCGTCGTCAGAGGTGCCGGCGTAGATCTGGGTGACGCCGTCTTCGAGGGTGTCGACGACGAAGTGCCAGCTGCTGTCGCTGCCATCTTCGAGCACCGTGATCTGGTCGTAGGCGCCGTCGCCGGTGTTCGGGTCGATCAGCCCTTCGTTTCTGAACGAGGCGATGCCGCCGCCTGCGTCGCAGGTGAATTCGGTGACGAAGCTGCCGTCGGCGTTGAATTCGTTGCGGGTCTGGATGCCGCCGCCGGCGCAGAAGGCGTTGGCGTTGGCGTCGGCGTTGTCGGTCGACGGCGCTTCGAGCGCCTGCACGCGCTTGTTCGGCGCGCGCGACGGCAACACGATCTCTTTGCCGTCGACTTTGGGCACAGACCCTTCGCATCCCATCAACGCTCCACCGCAAGCAGCGAGCGAGAGCAGCAGGGCGGGGTGCAGAGGGCGGCAGCGATACGTGGTCTTCATGGTTTCTCCGTCGTCGGTCGAGCTGGTGTGGTGTCGGGCGTGAACCTCGTCATTTCACCGGCTGTGCCAGCTCGACGTGCCTCCGACGTCGGTGCATCCTCCTGCGATTGTGACGCAACGACGGCATGTTGCCAAAGCCCCGCGGCCCCGGATCGAGTGGCTGAGAACAGCCAGGTGGCTGCCTTGAGCCACCACCGACTGGCGCAAACCAGACAGCCGACAGCAGCACGACGCGCTTCTGTCTCCTCCGACGCCGCGGACCACACTTTGCTTCGAAGCCCCTTGATGGCCCGCGTCTTCTCCTTCTGCTCCGGCTTCTCCTTCGTCTTCAGCTTCGTCTGCGGCAGCGCCCACGCCGACGATGGCGACTTCGCCTTCGACGAGCGCGCCGCCGACGCCGCGGTCGTCCCCGTCCTCGCAGAGCTCGCGGCCGACGACGTCGTGGTGCTCACCGGCGCCGAGCTGATCCACCGCGGCTACCGCACCCTCGGCGAAGCGCTCGCCTTCGAAGCCGGCTTCGTGCGCGCCCGCGCAGCAGGCGGACAGCGTTACAGCCTCTACGGCGTCAAAAACGGCATCGCCCTCGTCATCGACGGCGTCCCTGTCGTCGTCGACGGCGAGCGCGACGTGATCGACGTCGACGACGTGCTCGACCTGCAAGAGGTCGAGCGCGTCGAGATCGTCAAAGGTCCCGCCACCGCGTTCTCGGGCTCCGGTGCGCTGACCGGCACGGTGCGGGTGACGAGCAAACGCCCCGGCGTCACCGGCGCCGTCGTGCGCACGAGCGCGGGCGCGCTGCTCTCCACGTCGATGCTTCCCGTCGCTGGCGAGCGCAGCGTCTCGGCCAACGGCGCCATCCGCGACGGCGATCTGGCGGCGCGGTTGTCGCTGCGCGTGAGCGCCGGCGCCGAACAATTGTGGCGGTTGCGGGCCGTGCCGCTGCGCTTCGAGCGCGTCGCCGGCGTCGCACTGCCCGTGACCAAGGCCGACGTCGACGTCGTCACCGGCGACGACAGCACCGTCAACGTCAGAGCAGCCGTCGTCCGCGGCGAAGCCCTCGTCGACGTCGCCGTCGTGCAAGACCTCGAGCAACAACCGCTGTCTGATTTTTCGCACGGCCTCACCGACGTGCCGCAGACGCAGACGCGCCAGCTCGTGCACGCGCGCGCTCTCTGGCAAGCACAGCTCGGCCTGTTTCATCTCGAGACCGCGCTCAGCGGCGCGCACCACGCGCGCGAGGTGCGCATCCCGCTCTTTCCCCGTGAGGGCTTGTTCGACGACGGCGGCTTGCTCTCCGTCGACAGCAACGCCGACAGCGTCGCCGCCATCGCCAGAGCCGACGTCGCCGTCGTCGATGGACACCGCTTGTTGTTCGCCCTCTTCGGCGACGTGACGCACGCGACAGCGCGCAGCACCTCGACCGATCCGGTGACCGGCGACGAGACCAACGACCTCGTCACCTTCGACGACGTCAGCGGCAGCGCCAACGGCGCCGTCGAGTACCAGGGCGACTTCGGCGCAGGCGTCCACGCCACCGCCGGCGTCGTCGCCTCGCTGCGCACCAGCTACCAACCATCGCTGTCGCCGCGCGTGGCGCTCTCGTGGCAGCACGCCAGCTTCGACGTCGACGCGCGCTACGGCGAAGGCGTCAGGGCCCCCGACCGCTTCGACGTCTCCGCCCTCGCCAAAGCCGTCGTCGATGGCCGCGTCGTCGGCGCCGACGGCAACCCCGATCTGCGTCCCGAGCTCGTGCGCACGCTGCAGCTCGGCGGCGGTTGGTCGCCGTCGTCGGCGCTGCGGCTCACGGCCCGCGCGTTCGCGCTGCGCCACGAAGACGCCGTCGTTGCCGCGCAAGACGGCGCGCTCTTGCGTCCCGAGAATTTGCCACCGCGCTTGCTGGCCGGCGCCGACGTCGAAGGCAGCGTCGCCCCCTTCGGCGACGTCGTGCACGTCAGAGGCGGCGTCAGCGCCGTGCACGTCGTCGACGGAGCCGTCAAAGGCGATGACGACGACGTCTACAGCGCCGTCGTCGACGGCAACGTCGCCCCCTTCGCCGGCGTCGTTGCAGGCGTCCGCGCCCGCGCGTTGTTGATCGATCCGAAAGACGCCGCCGTCGTCGACCTCTACGCCTCGGCCGACGTCGCCGACCGCGTCGTCGTCATCGTCGTCTTGAAGAACGCCTTCGACGCGCTCGAGCTCGCCACCGACGACGCCGCGCCGCCCTTCGCCGACCCGGTGCGCTACCCCGGCGCCGGGCGCAGCCTCTCGGTCTCGCTCGAGGCGCACTTCTGAGATCGCTCGTCGTCGCCTGCGTCTGCGCCGCCGTCAGCGTCGCCCGCGCCGACAACGTCGTCGTCGTCGCCGACGTCGCCAGCAAACAAAGCGCCGACGTGAGCGGAGCACTGGTGGCCGCTGGACACAGCGTGCGCGTGCAAACCGCCGACACAGCGCTCGTCGACGACGGCGCCGTCGTGCTCGCCCTTGGCAAGAAGAGCGCACAGCGGGCGCTCGACGCCGACGTGCGCCGGCGCGCGGCCTTGTTGGTCAGCGCGCGCGACGCCC
>JANNAY010000564.1:0-4055 GCA_031384945.1 Deltaproteobacteria bacterium | reverse complement strand
CGGCGTCGCGCTCGGCGACGTCACCCTCGAGAGCGTCACCGACCTGCAGCGCGGCGAGGGCTCGCTCTTCGACGTGCGCGGTGGCTTGAAGGTCAACGTCTCTGACTTGAACGAGATCGCCAGCGACGACTTCGAAGAGATGATCGAGCGCGTGCGCGGCGACGGCGGCGCCGACATCGACGCCCGCATGTCGTTCGACGGCACCCGCTACGTCGCCGACGACTACGAGACGCTCTTCTACTTTTCGATGTTCGCCAACTTCGAGAGCGCCTTCAAAAAGGCCGTCGAGCTCGGCGACGCCAGCGAAGCGACGACGAGAAAAGGCGTGGTTGGCATGTTCGCGAGCGTTCAGTTCGCGCCGTTCTTTCCGGTCACGCTCTTGAGCACCGACAACGCCGCCTACGCGCCGCCCGTCGACGGTTGGCTGGCGCTGCGCACGGCGCTGCAAGACGGCGTGCCCTTCGCCATGCACCGCGGCGTCATCTCGCACGAGTTTGGCCACCGCTTGTTTTTCATGAACGCCTTTCGCAGCGTCGACGGCGGCTTCGAGGTCTGGCGCGAAGACTCGACCAAGACCGAGCTCAACGAAGACGAGCTGCGCGAACAGATGTTGTTGAAGGCCACCGACGAAGGACTCGCCGACGTCTTCGCCATGGCCGCCCTCGAAGACAAAGACGCCATCAACCGCGCCTTCGACGAGGCCGGCGACGTCTTCGCCGAAGAAGCACCCAGAAGAGACGTCGAGGGCGACTTCGCCGACGCCGCCACCTACGACAACCTCAAAGACCTCACCCTCGACGCGGCGCTCTTGCAGAACTGCGGTCTCACCGGCGCTGACTTCCGCACCTCGTTCAACTTCTACTGCGTGGGCACCGTCGTCGCGGCGACGTTGTGGCATGCGAGCGGTCGCGACGCCGCGGTGCTGTCGTCAGAGATCGAGCCGGCGGTGTTGCGCGCCCTGCCCCGCGTCGGCGAGCAGCTGGTCAACGGCGCGGTCTACGACGTCGACGTCTTTCTCGAGCCGTTGGCGCAAGAGCTGCCGCCGGGCGCCCGGCGCGACGACTACTGCGCCGCCGTCGCCGTCCGCTTCGCCTCGCTCGTCGCCGACGGACGGATCCCCACGTGCTTGTGACCGCGCTGTTGTTGGCCGCGGGACTTCACCTCGACGCCCCGATCGTGCTCACGGCGCAGTCGCCGGCGTCGTCGCAAGAGACGTCGCTGGTGCCGTGGTGCGGCGTCCGCGCTGGCTACGTCTTCGCCGACGCCGACGCCGACCACAACGGCGACGTCGTTGGACTCTTTTCTGCCATTGAAGCCGCGCTGCTCTTCGGGCTCGACGCGCAAGGCACCAACGAGGTCGCGGTGACGCGACTGCCGATCCTCGTCGAAGCCCGCGGCGTCTACGGCAACCGCTGGGGCGCAGGCCTCGTCTCGCTCGCCGGCTACGGCTTCGTGGGCGGCGGCGTCGGCGGCGGCCCCGCCTACTTCCAGGCCTTCGACGATTCACGCCTGCGCGCGTTCGGCCTCTGGGTCGTGCGCGGCGGCGGCGGCGTCGAGCTCGCGTTTCTGCGGGCGTTCACGCGCGTCGAGGTGGGCGTCGGTGTGCGCGACCTGCGGCCCGAGCTCTCGGGCTCGCTCGCCGTCGGCGGGCGTTTCTGACCGGCGCCGCGCGCCTCAGCTGTCGATCGCCAGGCGCAGCGCCTGTCGGGCCTGGAAGAGCTCATCGCTGAGCGCAAACGACACGAGGTCAGACAGCTGCGCGTTGCTCTCGAGGGCGGCGACCATGGCGTTCGTGTCGCCAGCGAGGGTGGCGCCGGAGTCTCTGGCGACGAGGCGGATGGCTGCGTCAAAGGCGCCGCACAACAAGAAGCCGGCGCGGTTCTCGGTCTGCGGCACGGCGTTCAAAAACGCCTGCAGATCGACGCCACGCGGCTGCGCCGCCAACATCGACAACGGCTCAGCGATCGCCGACTTCGCCTTGCGCGACAGCGCCGACGACACCTTCTTCGTCAGCGCGTCGAGCTCTGCAGCATCGGTGACGACGAGGGCCGGAAACGTCTTGTCGACGGCGCGTCCGATGGCGGTGAGCAAGAGCGCGAGGCCGCGCGCGTCGAGACCGCGCAGCAGGTGGTGTCCTGACTGCAAGGCCATGAGCTTGCGGGCGAGCAAGAAGCGCTGCTCGCGCGTGGGGTGCGTGCGCGTGACGTCGAGGCCGACGCTGACGACGAGGGGCGCCGCCGAATGGGCCTCGACACCGCTGCGCCGCGCCTGCGAGCGCCACACGTCGAAGCCGGTGACGCCGATGTTCTGCGCGAGGTTGTCGGCGAGCGAGCGCAGCGGGTCTTCGGCCTTGGGCCGCAAGATGAACTTCTTGTCGAGCGTCTCGAGGTCATCAGACGCCAGCGGCTTGCCGAGGTCGACGGCGACGGCGACGAGAATGTCTCTGACGACGTTGCGCTGGCTCGGATGGGCCACCCACGACGTCAATTGCCCGGCGGCGAGCTGCTCTTGGCTGTCTTTCTTCACGCGCTTCTTGTTGTCGGTGAAGAACAGCTCTTCAGCGTCGTCGGCAGCGGCGAGAAACGAGAGAATCTCGGCGGCGCAGAAAGAGCGATCGTGGGCGCGCTGCTGCGCCCAACCCTTGTAGAGCGCGCGCACCGAGGGCACGCGCACACGGCCCATGCGAAAGATGCGGCGGTGCTCTTCAATGGCGAGCAGCTGTTGGTTGGGCGTGCGCGAGAAGAGGTCGGCGACGAAGCCGCGGACCTCGACGACGTCGGGGGCGAGGTCGAGGGCGCGGCGTCCGAACTTCAGGGCCAGCTCGGTGTTGTTCATCTTCTCGAGCGCGAGGCGTGCGTTTCTGAAGAAGAGCTCGGCAGCACGACGCTGCTGCGGCGGCGACGACGCCACCAACGCCTCGGCCTGCCGCGTCGTCGAGTCGACGAGGCCCTGCAGGTTGCCGGCGCGCTCGTAGAGCGCAGCGACGTCGTCGAGGGCGCGCTGCTTCTCGGCCGGATCGTTGGTGAGCTGCATGGCGGCTTCGAGGTGAAACGCGGCCTGACCGGGATCTGGAAACGCGCTGTCAAAGAGGCGCGCGAGAATCAGGTGCAGCTCGCGCTTCTCGGTCGGGTCCGTCGCCGTCTCGGTCAGCTGCTTGTACGCCTGCAGCGCCTGCGCCGGCGATCCTGCAGCGCCGTAGGCGCGCGCCAGCAACGTGCGCGCGCCGCGGTGGTCGGGCTGCATGGCGAGCCCTGCCGTCAAATGTTGGATCGCGCGGGCCGGGTCGCCGCGGTGCTCGGCGAAGATGACGCCGAGGTTGAAGTGCACGGGCACCATCATCACCGGGTCGCCGGCGACGGGCAGCAGCGTCGTGTACGCGACGACGGCTTTGTCCCAGTCTTGCAACGAGAAGGCGAGGTTGCCGATGGCGAGGAGCGCCGTTGGGTGCGTCGGCACGCGGGCGACGACGCGCTCGTAGAGGCGCAGGGCCTCGGGCTTTTCGCCGAGGCGCTCGGCGTTCAGGTGGGCCGCGCGCAGCAAGAGCTCGACGGTCTGCGGCACGTTCACGCCGCCGGCATCTGACGTCGTCAGCGCGTCGGCGCGGCGCTCGTAGAGGCGGGCGAGGTCGGCCCAGCGTGAAGCGCCGACGAGCATCGCTTCGAGCGCCGGATACGCCTGCGTGTGCAACGGATCGCGATCGAGCACGCGCGAGAAGCAGTCGACAGCAGCGTCGACGTCGCCGAATTTGTCGCGCTGCAGGGCGCCGACCTCGAGCAGCGTGCGAATCGCGTGCGCCGGGTCTTTCGACGTCTGCGCCTCGAGGGTCAGCAGACGCAGCTGGTCCTGCGGTCGGCCCTCTTTGCCGTAGAGCTCTTTGAGCCGCGTGATCGCGGGCAGGTAGTCGCGCATCGCGTTGTGCGCGCGCTCGTAGCAAGCGCGGGCGACGTCGGCCTTGCCGAGGCGGTTCTCGGCGAGCTCGCCCATCTTCATGGCGTTGTCAACGACGAGGCGGGCGTCGCCGGGCCGCGTCGACGACGACAGCGCTTCACCTTCGC
>JANNAY010000550.1:0-3760 GCA_031384945.1 Deltaproteobacteria bacterium | reverse complement strand
TGGCGTCGCGGTTGAAGCGGCTGCCGATGCCGCTGGCCTGGTTCGACGTACCGGCGAGGCCGAAGCTGGTGACGGGCTTGGCGTTGACGACGTTGCCGCCGCCCACGGGCACCGTGCCCCCCTGCGTCGTCGACAGCGAGGTCGACGGCGTCGTCGACGCAGGCGCCGCGTTCGGCGACGTGTTGAAGATCGGAGTTGTCGTCGTGCCGCGAACGCTAGTGATGCTCATGTGCAATCGCTCCCAAAGGCCCAGAAGACGTGGCCGTTGTAGGCGATGGCGACGACGAATTCGACGTCGGATCAGGCCGCGCCAAAGGTCGGATGCCGCGGGTAGTCCGCGGGTAGTCCGCGGACAACAGGTTGCGCGGTGACCTAGACGACGGCGCGTGGGGGCAATGTCAGGCGTGCCTGGGTCTCGCCCCACTTCGGTTTTCCGTCGACGTTGCTCTGGGCCATGAACGCGAGGTGCAAGAGCGCGGTCTGGCTGCGCACCGGGGTGCTGCCCTCGGGCGGAATCACTTTGACCCACGTGCCATCTTCTTGCAGCCGCCGCGCTTTGACGTTGTCGGCGAGATGCAGGCTCATGATCTCGTCGAGGATGCGGGCCTTGAGCGGCGGGTCGTCGATGGGGAACATCGTCTCGATGCGGCGCAAGAAGTTGCGGGTCATCCAGTCGGACGACGCCAGATAGACCTCGCAGGTGGCGCCGGTGCCGAAGACGAAGATGCGGTGGTGCTCGAGAAAGCGGTCGACGATCGATGTCACGCGGATGCGCTCGCTGACGCCGGGCACGCCGGGCCGCAGGGCACACATGCCGCGCACGATCAGGTCAATCTCGACGCCCGCTGCCGACGCTGCATACAGCGCCTGGATGATGGTCGGGTCGACGAGCGCGTTCATCTTCGCCTGGATGCGCGCAGGCTCGCCCTTCTTGGCGCGCTCGGCCTCGCGGTTCACCAAAAACACCAAGCGATCGAGCAGCGTCAAAGGTGCGACTGCGAGCTTCTTCCACTTGGGCGCGTCGGTCAGGCCGGTGAGCATGTTGAACAGCGCGCTGACGTCGTCTGCGAGCTCAGCGCGGGCGGTGAAGTAGCTCAGGTCGGTGTACACTTTTGCGGTGCTGGGATTGTAGTTTCCAGTACCGAGATGCATGTATCGACGGATTTGATTGCCCTCGCGGCGCACGACCAGCGCGACCTTGCAGTGCGTCTTCAAGCCGATGAGTCCGTAGACGACGTGAACGCCGGCTTCTTCGAGGCGACGCGCCCAGGCGATGTTGTTGGCCTCGTCGAAGCGGGCCTTGATCTCGACGAGCACCGCCACCTGTTTGCCGTTCTCGGCGGCCCGCGACAGCGCGCGCACAAACGGCGACGTCGACGACGTTCGGTACATCGTCATCTTTATGGCGAGCACGTTGGGGTCGTCGGCGGCTTCTTCGATGAACCTGACGACGGGGTCGAAGGACTCGTAGGGGTGGTGCACCAGCACGTCGCGCTCTTTGATGACGGCGATGATGCTGTCTTGATCGCGAAAGGCCGGGGCCTGGGCCTGCGCCAGCGGCTCCAGGTGCAGCTCGGGTCGCGGGTCGTGCTCGCCGATCGACATGAAGTCTTGCAGCTGCAGCAAACGCGAGCGGTAGACCTCGTAGCTCTCGACCTTGAGGGCGCGGCACAACGTGCGCTCCATCTCGACGCTGGCGTCGTGGGACAGCTCGAGGCGCACCGCCGTGCCGCGATCACGGCGACGCAGCTCTTCTTGGACGGCCATGAGCAGGTCGTCTTTGTCTTCTTCGTCGATGGCGATGTCCCAGTTGCGGGTCACGCGGAAAAACGCGGCCTCGGCGATCGTGAAGCCCGGGAAGAGCTCGGCGGCCTGCGTCGCGATGAGCTGCTCGAGCGGCAACCACGACACCGTGTTCGCCCCCGTCGACGGCAGCTTGACGAGCCGCGACATCACCGACGGCACCTGGACGACGGCGAGAGAGACGTTGTCGGCGGTCGGCTCGTGCTTGGCCTTGCCGCGTCCACGACGGCTCTTTTCAGAACCGCCGCCGGTCTTTTTGCGCAGAAACAAACAGACGTTGAGCGACTTGTTGCGCAAGTGCGGAAATGGATGGCCGGGGTCGACGGCCAGAGGCGTGAGCGCGGGAAAGGCGCTGTTGACGAACCACTCTTTCGCCGCCGCCGACTGCTCTGCCGACAGCTCGGCCGGCCAGAGCACGGCGACGCCGGCCTTTTCGCGCAGGGCCGCGTTGAGCTCGCCAAAGACCTTGTCTTGATCGGCGATCAGCGCGCGCGCGACCTCGGCGATCTGGTGCAGCTGCTCTTGCGGCGTCTTGCCGTCGGCCGACTTCTCGACGACGTTGGAGATGAATTGCTGCTTCACGCCGGCGACGCGGACCATGAAGAATTCGTCGAGGTTCGAGGCGACGATGCCCATGAACTTCACGCGCTCGTAGAGCGGGATGCTGGCGTCCATCGCTTCTTCGAGCACGCGTCGCTGAAAGGCGAGCATCGACTGCTCGCGGTTGATGAAGAGAGACGGATCGTCAAACGCAGGCATGGCGACCAGCGTAACGACGGCCCCTGCCCCGGGTCGAGAAACCTGCCCCGCGACGTCATCAGGCGCATGATGGGCTACATCACAGCCCCGATGAGCCTCGCTGCCCACATGGCTGACGTCCGCGCGCTGCACACCCGCGCCCTCGCCGCCGACCTTCAGCACGACGACGAGGTCGTTCACGATCTGCGGGTCGCGCTGCGCCGATGCCGCTCGTTGGCCCAAGGCCTCGCCGCCGTCGACCTGATGAATTCAACGTCGTGGAAGGCGTTGTCGGCGCAGGCGAAGACGCTGTTCGATGGCCTCGGCGCGCTGCGCGATGCTCAGGTCATGGTCGAGCACGCGACGCGGCTGTTGCCGACGAGCGCCGCCGTTCACGCGCGCTTGCAAGCACCCATCGGTGACCTCGTCGGTGGCGCCGCTGCCGTCGTCAGCGCCTTTGACGTCGCCGCCTGGGACGAGCGCACCGTCCAGATGCCCGCGCTCGCCGACAGCGCACTTCGTCGACGTCCGGTGCTGTTGCACCTCGCGCTCACGCGCTTCAACGAGGCGCGCGCGCTGCACGTGCTGGCCATGCGGCACCGCACCCCCGACGCGCTGCACACCACGCGCATCGGTGTGAAGCGCCTGCGCTACACCCTCGAGAGCCTGCTGCCCGACGTGCACAGCGTCGTCAGCAAGCCCTTGAAAAAGATGCAAGAGCTGCTCGGCGATCTGCACGACCTCGACGTCCTCGACGCTGTCGTTGTTGGCGTCGACGAAGCCGCTGTCGTCGTCGTCAGAGCCGCCAGAGCCGACGTGCTCGCCGGCTACAAAGCAATCGCCGTCGGCAGAGCCAGCGCGTGGACCGCGATCCGCAAGGCGCTGCCCGGCGACCCCGTCGTCGTCGACCGCTGCGCCCGCGCCTTTGTCGTCGACGTCGCCGTCTCTTGTGGCGTCGACGGCCGCGCCGCCCGCCGCTGTGAGCGCGCCGCGATCGCTTTGGCGCAGGCGGTCGGTGTGCCGATGTCACCGACGCTGCGGTGGGCGGCGCTGCTGGCGCCGGCAAAGAAGAAGGCGCGCAAGCAGGCGGTTCGTCGGCTGCTTGGCTTCGCTGACGACGACAAGGCAGCGATTCGCTTAGCTTTTCGCGCGCCGGTCATCGTCGGTGCGCGTGCCGCCACGCAGTGACCACCTGTTCGATTCATTGTGAGGGTCGCCA
>JANNAY010000545.1:0-7710 GCA_031384945.1 Deltaproteobacteria bacterium | reverse complement strand
CCGACGCCGGCGAAGGGGGCGAGGGTGACGGGTGCCGGCAGGCTCCCGCAGCGACACGGCGATGTTCCACAGCGATCACAGGCGCTCATTGCTCACCCGAGTCGAAAGACAGGCGTGAAAACGTGCTCCCTGACACAGCCGCTGACAAATCGCGGCGCCAACACGTCCGCAAGCGAACAGCACACACCAGGTTTTGACACCTGCGTGGGATTTCGCGGTTGGCAGAAAAAAAGACGCCGGCAGCACAACCGAGGGGGAGGGGGGAGCCTCTCGCATCGCGCTACCGGCGGTGGACCGAAGCCCACGCGCGCCTTGTGAAGCAGAACGCATGCGTCGCGCAAGCTCAATCAGCGTGGAATCGACACTTTCTTGCTTTGATGCTGAAACGGTCACCTGTCCGGCCAGTTTATCGGGAGGTCGACGCCACAGCCCCGGGTGTCGGCACCACAGCAGAACTTTCACCATGCACTGAGAACACAACTCCGCTGCCCTGTTCTTGTCAGGGCGCGATGACGATCGTCAGTGCGGGGCTGACGGGACGTGGCTAGCCGACGTCAGGAACTTCGTAGAGCTCAACCTGGGCGCCCTTGCCCTTGAGGCTGACGGCACCCATCGAGCGCAGCTCGACGTGCTCACGAACCAGGGCGGCGGTCATCGTGCCGAGCACGATCTGGCCCTTCTTGGCGACGCCCTCGAGACGCGCAGCGGTGTTCACGGTGTCGCCGAGGGCCGTGTACTCCATGCGGCGTGGCGAGCCGACGGTGCCGGCCACGACCTTGCCGGTGTTGACGCCGATGTGGACGTCGAGGTTGCGGGCATCTTCGCCAACGGCGCCGGTCGAGACCAGCGCGCGAAAGTTGCGCCGCATGTCGATGGCGCAGCGCACGCCGCGCAGCGCGTCGTCGTCGGTCATGAACGGCGCGCCAAAGATGCACATGACGGCGTCGCCGATAAATTTGTCGACGGTGCCGCCATGCGCGAACACGGTCTCGGTCATCGTGGCGAGATAGCTGTTCAACAGCATGCCCACCTGCTCGGGTTCATGCGCTTCACAATACGTTGTAAATCCGGCGAGATCGCAGAAGAGCACAGTCGCAGTCAGCGGCTCGAGAAACAAGCCATCGCGGTGCACGCCCTGCGAGCTCTCCATCATCAAGCGCCGCACGACGTCGGGGGCGTGAAAGCGCTCGAGGGACCGCTTGGTGCGCTCGGCGTTCGCATACTCTTCGCGCAGGCGGGTGCGCTCAAGACCCATCGCAATCAAATGAGCCAGCGCGGCAACGAGATCCCGCTCGGTGTTGGTAAACGGCAGATCGCGGGTCAAATACAAGACGCCGACGACGTCGCCGGCGGTGCCATCGGCGTTGCGCCTGATCAGCGGCACGCACAGCACGGCCTTCAAATCGAAGCGCAAGACCGACTCACCGCGGGCGAAGCGTTCGTCGGCCGCGGCGTCTTCGGTGGTGAGCGCGGCTTTGTTTTTGACGACGTAGTCGATGACCGTGCGCGACAGCTGCATCTTCTCGTCGGGGCGACGCTGCTTCACGACGCGCGGCGCGAGGTTGCCCGTCTCGTCAGGCAGCAAGACGACGACGCCCTTGGCGCGGGCGGCTTGCGAGAGCTGCTCACACATCTCGCGCAAGAAGTCGTCCATCGAGTCGGTCATCTGCAAGGCCTCGGTGACCTTGAAGACGAGGCGCAACGCGATGCCGTCAACGGCCGACGCAGGGGCGCGCATGCCCGTCATCGTCGACGTCGACGTGCTGGCGTTGTCGACGGGCAGGTCAGAGAGGCCGCGGAAGTCGAGCTGCGTCGACGTCTCAGCGAAGCGCTTGACGATGGGGTTGTCGTCGACGCGGGCGGTTCTCACGTTGTCGGGCGCGGGGGGGGCGGCTGACTCTTCCCAATTCCAGTCCTTGCCCGGTGTGAGGCTGCCGTCCATCGACTCAGCGAGGCGCATGCTCATCGGCAGCACCATCGTCGTCGGCCGCGGCGTCGCCGGACCCGGCACCATCGACGGCGTCGACCCCGGCGCCTGCGCCATCGACGGCGTGCCCATCGCCATCGTCAGCGGCCGCTGCCCGATCGAGTTCACGGCCTGCGACGGATTCGTGTGCGGCCGCGGATACGGCGCAGAGGGCGTCGGCTCTAACGGCAACCGCTTCGCCGACGGATCAGTCACGCCGTCAAACGTCGGATCGGCTGAGTGCCCCGGCGTCACCGCGGGCATGATGTTCGGCGCCGAATACGGAATCGTGCGCTTCTTCTCGGCCGGTTTGACCTCGACGCGCCCCTCCCACTCGCCGGCGGTGACGAGGTCGCCGGGGCTGACGCTGACGCCGACGTCGGTGACGCGGGCGCCGTTGACGAAGGTGCCGTTGTGGCTGCCGGCGTCGGCGACGACGAGGATGCCGTCGGGGCGGTTGTCGAGGCGCAAGTGACGGCGCGAGACCTTGCGTCCGTCGAGGCGCACGTCGCAGGCGAGGTCGCGTCCGAGCAGCAGGCTCTTGCCGAACTCGACGACCGCGAGGGCCACGAGACCGTCTTGCCGCGTGAAGCGGATGGTCAGCGTGTTCTCGTTCAAGTCGTTTCCTCTTCTCGGCGCATCGGCAGCGGCAAGACTGCAAACAGGTGGGCTTCCGACGCAAGCCTCGACGTCGCTGTGGACAAAATCGTACCTGCCCCTACGTCATGGTGCGCCCGCCCACAGGCTGACCGGTGGGCCGCAGAGACACCTGCGCCGATCCAACCGAGACTCTGGATAGGCTGGCGGCGAGGGAGGATGACATGCAGAAGCGATCTCGCAGGCGGGGCTTCACCCTCGCTGAGCTGGCAACAGTGATGTGTTTGATCGCCGTCGCGTTGGCGATCGGCATGTTCAGCATCATTGATGTCGTTCGCGTTCAGCAGCGCAACGCAGCGCTCTCGCTGGCCAACCTGACCCTGCGCGAGCAGCGGTCGCAGGCCCTCGAGAGCCGCATCCCGCACTTCATCCGCCCCGCCCCGGGCGGCGCTGGCGTCGTGCTTGGCCGCGCCAGCAGCGTCAACGCCGCCGGCAAATGCGCTGGCCTCATCACCACCCAGACCATCCCGCTGGCGGGATTGCGCGTCTCGGGCTCGAGCATCTGCTTCACGCCCAACGGCAACACCGATGACAGCAACGCCCAAGACCTGAATTTCACGATCCCCGGGGCCAGCGCATCCGTTGCGGCCGTCTCCGTCTTTCCTGCTGGCACGTTTCGCTGGACGGGCATGAGCCTGTTTCGCCTGAGCGGTCTCGCGATCACGTCGATCTCTGTGCGCAGCATCGCCAACGCGAACATCAGCCTGACCCAACTGCAGTAGCGGACGAGGAGGAGACACACGTGGCGACCCGGCGCGGCTTCTCTTTGCTCGAGGTCATGTTCGCTGGATCGATCCTGCTCTTGGGTCTCTCAGCGGTCGCAGGCGTGTTCTCGACGGCGCGCAGCTCGTTCGCGCACCAGCGCGACATGGCCACCGCCACCGGCATCGCTGAAGCCTTTCTCGAGCAGGTCGTCATCTTGCCCCCGTCGAGCCCGCTGCTCGATCGCACAGCCGACCCGGTGCGCCGCTTCAACATCGAAGGCCGGCCATCATCGTCTACCGAGCCCGCGAAGGCGCCGTTCACGCTGTCGTGGGTCGTCAACCAAGACCGCCCGATCGCCGGCATGAAAGAGGTGATCGTCGACGTCAGCTGGCAACGCACCACCACACACCACGTGCGCCTCTTCACGTACAGGGATTAACCATGCGCCGCGGCTACACCCTGATCGAGCTCGCCGTGTCGCTGGCGATGGCAGCGGTGATCAGCACCGCGGCGCTGTCGGCGTTCGCGGCGTTCAACCGACACCGCGTGCGCATCGAGCGCTCGACCAGCGCCGACGACATCGCCAAGACCGTCGTGCAGTACCTGGTGCGCGAGAGCCAGCGCATCGGCGGCAGCGCGCTGCGCCCGTGGCAGGCCATCGCCGTCGAGCAAGAGCCGTGTGCCACCAACGCCCGCGGCATCCCCTGCGTCGCTGGTGACCGCGTCACCTTCGCCTTCCCCGACGACGACGCCGTCTTTCCCGGCTGCAGCATCAAGAACATCACCGCCTCGAGCATCACCTTCGAGAACGTCGGACACGATGGAAGAAACGCGTGCTGCAACCTCTTTCACTATGACGATGATGGCGACGTCGATCTCATCCAGCCCAGCGAGCTGAAGAACGAGCACATCATGCTTTCGTCGACGGGGTTCGGCGGCACGGCCAAAGAGATCTTCAAGGCTGTCACGTATGCCAATTCGCTCAATGCAGACGTCGCCAGTTGTAGGTTTGATTACGTCGAGAGCGGCCAGGCCTTTCCGCTCGCGTCGGTGAAAGACGACGGCTCGCGCCCCGTCGCTGGCGACTTCAAGAGCGGCAGCGTCATTGAGAAACACGGCAACGCCATCCCCATCAAGATCGCCACCGCCTACCTCGGCTGCGACGCCGCCGACGGCGACTGCGTCAACCACCCCGAAGACCGCGCGCTCTTTCTTTTCTCCGACCGCGACGCCGGCAAGGGCACCAGCACCGACGTCGACCGACCCACCGCGAGCGGCAACGGCGACGACAACTTCGTCGTCTCGCCCAACATCATCGATCTGCAGGTGGCCCTCGGCTACGACAACGACGAAGACGGCGAGGTCGTCGAAAACGAAACCGGCATCAACGACGACTTCGCCGGCAACAACTTCGACGGACAAAGAGACACCGGCGTCAGCAACGTCGTCTCCACCGACACCACCACCACTGTCTCGATCTCGTTCGGCAGCATCGGTCTGACGTTGCCCGTCGACGCCACGACGGTGAGCACGAACCTGCCGCCGAACCCGCGGCTGCTGCGCATGATCCGCGTCGGCGTCATGGCCGCCGTTAAGGTCAACGACCCGAAGTACATCTCGACGGCCCAGCTGCCCGGCGGCGCCGTCATCACCGGCCGATCGCTGCACCTGCGCGCGCTCTCCAGCAAGGCTGCCTTTCGCAGCCTCAACCTTCTCGAGTGAGGCCCACGATGAGAACCCCACGCGGCTATGCGCTCATCGTGGTGCTGACCATCTCGATGGTGCTCGCCATCGGCATCGGCACGATGCTCAGCTACCTCGCGTCGGCCGAGAAGACGTCGGGGCGCCAGCGGCTGAACCGCGAGGCCTACTACGTGTGCGACGGCCTCGGTCGCGTCGTCACCAAGGCCACCGTCGACCTGCTCGCTGACGACTCACGCTTCACCGACGGCGCCGACGCCGAGACCCTCGCTGCTCAGCTGCGCACCGGCGTGACGGGCCGCCTCGGCGCCGACCTGCGCGACGTGCGTCCCGAGGGCTACGTGCTCGACGGCGCCACCAGCAGCGACGGCTTCGACTACCGCGACGTCGACGCCACCGCCTCTTTCGGCTCCGTCGCCGTCGGACGCTTCGCCGGCATGTCCGGACAGCGCCGCACCTTCACCTACGACCTCGCCTTGAAGAAGGTCGGCGGCTCGAGCTGCAAGACGACGGCGACGGTCGACTCGATGCGCATCCCGTTCGGCGAATTCGCCTTCTTCTCCGACGAAGACGTTCGCCTGTGTCCGTCGTGGTCGGCGAGCGACATCACACGCACGGCCCGCTACCACGTGAACGGCAACTTCGAGGTCGGCAACGTCGCCCTGCCGCGCACCACCATGACCGGACAGCTCAGCACGCGCTGCAACGAGAACGGCAGCAGTGCCCGCCTGCGCTTCTGCGTCGCCGACCGCTGCATCGAGTCCGGCACGTCGCTGGCTGCGCTCGAGAACACCAATTTCTTGTCGACCACGGTCTTCTCAGACGGTCGCCGCGGCACCTCTGAGCTGTCGCTGGCCATCACACCGCAGCGGGCGCAGCACGGCACTGTGCTCGGACTCACCACGCAACCATCTGACGTGACGACGACGAACGAGGCGAACTTTCGCTTTCTCGTCGACCCCGGCTTCGTGAACGACAGCGATGGCGTGAAGTCGATGAAGCTCGCGCACCTCGCGCTCATCCGCATCATCGACGGCGTCTGGTACGTCAACGACGGCAGCTGGCCCGGCCGCGTCATCTGGTCCGACCACCCCGGTGAGATGACCCTCGACGCCGCCACCGCCCCCGTCGAACGCCTCATCAACAACGCCGACTTCGACGTTGGCCGGGGCGACCTCTACAGCCCGACCAGCCAGCCGACCCACTACTCCGCCGTCGACGGCTCCGTCACCGACAGCGTCGTCTCGTACGGTGTGCTCAAGAAGGTGGGCAACACGATGCCGCAGCTGTGGAAGCCTGATGGCGGCGGCAGCGGCGACAAGGCCGTCAACGCCGCCCGCGCCGGCTTCAACGACGCGCACCTCTTGCGCGACGCCATCGATCGTCCGGCGACGGCGCAGACGGGCAACGTGCTGCCGCTGAACTTCGACCTCAAAGAGTTCATCAAGCAGTACACGGCGGCGCCGGCGGGCCGCGAGCTCAGCGACCAACTCACGGGCATCGAGCACGACCCCGACAACGTCATCATCTGGATCGGCGCCACCTGGGCCGGCAGCATCGACGGCCTCGTCGGCGGCACCGGTGATCGGCCGCAGCCAGCGCCTGCGTTGGCGTCGCCGGCGCCTTCGACGACGGCGCATCTGCCGTACGCGATGTGTGACGTCAGCGAGACGACGACGACGCACGAGCGCAACTGCGCCAGCGGCCTACGTGTCAACGCCGTCCGCATCTACAACGCCGGCTTCGCGTTGCCTGGCAGCATGCGCATCACCATCGCGTCGTCGTTGCCGATGTACGTGCTGGGCTCGGTCGACCGCGAGACCGCGGGCTCAGCGCTCGAAGACCTGCCCAACACGTTCTTCGGCGCCGGCTTCTCGGACAACTACCAGCTCGGCAACGGCCCCGACGTCTTCTTCGCCGCCGACAGCGTCACGCTGCTGTCAGACGAGTGGGAAGACAGCGACCGTCCGTGGGTCGACGCCTCGCTCAGCAACAGCACGCCCGAGTTCAACAAGGTCAAGGTGCACGGCGACAGCGTCAGCGCCTACAACGCGTCGTTCTTGACGGGCCGCCCGATCATCAAGCCGGGTTACCGCCACCCCTACGGCTTTGAGCGCTCGCTGCGCTTTCTCGAGCGCTACGCCAACATCACCAAGGGGCCGATCATCACCGGCTCGGTGCTCGTCGGCTTTCGCAGCGTCTACACGCAAGCCACCACCTGCTACGGCACCGCTGTCGACGACGGCGACTGCCGCGTCGACCAGCCATGGCGACACTTCTGGTCGTCGAAGCTCGCCAGCGGCGGCGGACAGCCTCCAGGCATGCCGGCGTTCTCGCTGCGCGCGCAGGGCGAGACCATCCCCGACACCATGAAGTTCGACTTCAGCTTCCTGTTCGGCCACTTGTTCGGCCGCTGACGGGCGGCAGCGAGCGAGATGGAAACAGCAATCCAGCAGCGGCCAGCGGGGCGAGGGCGTCGCCGAGGGCCGCGCCGGCTCTGCGGACTTCGTCGATGAGGCCGTCGTCGATGGGGCCGTCTCTGTCGATGTAGAGCACGGCGATGACGACGTCGCCGGCGAGCACCGGCAGGGCGCCGAACGCGCGCGGCGGGGCGGTGCGCAAGAAGCGAAACAGCGTGCGCTCCATCGTCGTCGGGTCGCGTGGGTTGCCGAGCGACGCCC
>JANNAY010000218.1:0-2320 GCA_031384945.1 Deltaproteobacteria bacterium | reverse complement strand
CGGCCTTGGCGACGGCGAGCATCATGCCCATGCGCTCTTTGGCCATGGCCTTCTCGTCCATGACGACGACCTTGAAGCCGGCAGCGCGGCCCGCGTCGACGGCGCGCTTGGCGAATTCGACGGGCGTGAGCGAGCCGGCGGGCTCGTTGACGAGGTCGCGGGCGAGAAAGACGCCCTCGGCGACGGCTTTGGCGCGAGCGAGCACGTCGTCGACCTTGACGCGCGACGACAGCGCGATCTCGAGCAGCTCGAGGTTCGGCGTCGCCTTGTCTTTCGTCAGGTACTTGTCGAAGCGGTAGGTCGCGAGCAGCGCCCCCTCGGCGGCCGAGAGCACGCGGGCCTCGAGGCGAACGCCGTCTTCGTCGGGCAGCACCAGCACAGCCTTCTTGGCCTTCACCTTTTCGGCGCACTTGACGACGATGCCAGCGAACTTGCGCAATGAGTCAGGACCCATCTTCTCGACGCTGCCAAGACCGACGAGCAGCACGCGGGCGGCGGCGATCTTGCCGTGGGTGTGCACGAGCAGCGTCTGCCCAGCGCCGCCGGAGAAGCCCTCGGCACGGGCGACCTCGGACAACAAGCCGGCAAGGGCGCCGTCGACGGCGTGCAGGGCCGGCGGCAGCGACGACTTCTTCTTCGCCGCCGCCTTTTTCTCTTTCGGCGACGCATCGGCGGCGTCGACGAAGACGGCGTAGGCGAGGAGGTCGGTGGCGCGGGCGTCGGGGGCGCCAGAGACGGCGGCGAGCTTCATCACGTTGGTCTTCCTTCGGTTTCTCTCGTCGGCGCGTCTAGCAGGACGGTTTCGCGTCGCAAGCGCACCGCAGCGCCCTCGGCGAGACGCGGGCCACGTCGCCCGCGCCGAATGTCCGATGCCGTCGTCGCGCCCTCGCGCGAATTGCAGGGCCGACACCGGGCTTGTGCTTGGTTTTCCGGGGGAAGCGGATCTAGATTCCCCCGTCCCACGCGGAGCCAGAGCAGAAAGCAATTGATGGCCGACCTCTTCTTGCACCTGGCCTTTGCCCGTCGCCTTCGCCTCGCCGAAGGCCTGCACCCGCTCATCGGCGAGACCCTCACCCGTCGTCAGCCGCTGGTCGCCCTCGGCGCCACGCTGCCCCTCCTGCCCGGCGTCGAGCAGCAGGGCACCTCTTTCTTCCGCCGTCTCTTCCTGCAGCTCTTCTCGGGCGGCGGCGAAGCGGCGAAGTGGCAGAAGCAGCTGGCCGCGTCGTCGTCGCCGCGCCCTGAGCTGGTGAAGCGCTTCATCGTCGACAGCGCCATCGTCGGCGGTCCCCCCTGCGCCCTGGGGCCGATGTCGCGCCTGGCCCTCGGCCTCGGTGTGCTCAGCCACGAGCTGCTCGAGGCCAAGGTCAGCGGGCTCGCGCCGCAGGCCGACCGCGCCGCCGTCGAGCGCGCCCAGGCCCGCCTCTGGGTGCAGGCCGCGGTGCCCAACAACCTTGAGGCCGAGTGGCGCGCCGTCGGCGGGCACGGCGGCGGGGAGCGTGCCAAGCGCACCTTCGACCACGTCGAAGCCGCCCTCAAAGCCGCCTTCGGCGAAGGACCGGGCAAAGACACCCTGCTGCGCTGGGCCCGCGGGCTCAGCGTCGAAGTGACACCTGCCGTGCAGACGGGCCTGCCGCCGTCGTTGGCGCTGCAAGACCATGCTGCGCGGGGTCCCCATTTCGAGAACAACAACTTCGTCGGCAAGGCCCAAGAGGCCGTCAGCTGGTTCGTTTTGCTCGCCAACCGCCTCGGCGAGCGCAGCACCTCGGCCACCACCAACGGCGCCTCGCTCGACGCCGCTGCCGTCGTCGACGCCCTCTGCAGAGGCGGCGACGCCCTCATCGACGCCGACGACGACGCCAACGCCGGCCGCGACCGCGCCGTCGCCTGGATTCTCAAGAAGCGCAAAGACACGCTCGAGCGTGGACGCAACGACAAGCCGGCCTTCATCGAGGGCATCGGCGAGGTGAAGCCGATTCATCGCTCCAATGCCTTCACCGGCATGATGAGCCTGAGCGACATCCCGCACGACCAGCTGCCGCCCGAGCTGTCGGGTGCGCCGTTGCCGCCGCCGTCGCAGGTGTTGGCGCCGCCCGTGCCCGCCGCGACGATGGAAGTCTCGTTGGCCAGCATCGAAGCCGCCGCCGGCATTCATCAGCAACGCCCGCCGAATCTGCCGCCGCTGCCGCTCGATGCGTCGGGTCCGCTGCCCGCCGTGATCCCGACCAACCTGCCGCCGGCGATGACGCAAGAGATCTCGCTGTCGCAGATTGAGGGCGAGGCCCGTGCCTTTCAGGCCCCGGCGATGACGCAAGAGATCTCG
>JANNAY010000487.1:0-3359 GCA_031384945.1 Deltaproteobacteria bacterium | reverse complement strand
CCCGTGACATCGTCGAGCGCTCGGCATTCGATGATGCACCGTCAATCGCGACTTCCCCCCGGCCTCGGGGGGCCAGGGGGGCCTTCTCACCGCTGGCGCCCGTGAGCCGGCGTCGCCTGCGCATCACCGGCCTCGTGCAGGGCGTCGGCTTCCGCCCCTTCGTGGTCGCCTGTGCCGCCCGCGCCGGCGTCTTCGGCGTCGTCAAGAACGCCGGCGCCAGCGTCGTCGTCGACGTCGATGGATCCGACGATGCCGTCGCCGCCTTCGTCGCTGCCGTCTCTGTCGGCCCCGCCGCCGCCCGCGTCGATGCCGTGGTCGTCAGTGACAGCGACGTCGTCGCCAGCAGCTTCGTCGTTGGCGCGAGCGAAGACGCCGACGCCGCCGACACAGCGAGCGACGTGCCTCTCGACCGCGCCCCCTGCGCCGCCTGCATGGCTGATCTCGACACCGACCTCGACGATGCCCGCGCCGACGCCCGCCGCAGAGGCCACGCCTTTGTCTCCTGCACCGCCTGCGGACCGCGCTTCACCATCGTCGACGCGCTGCCGTGGGACCGCGCGCGCACGGCGATGAACGGCTTCGCCGTCTGCGCCGCCTGCGCCGCCGAGTACGTCGACGTCGACGACCGCCGCTGCCACAGCGAGACCCAGTGCTGCCCGCGGTGCGGACCGCGGCTCGCGACGTCGATCGCCGACATCGTCGCGGCGCTGCGCGCGGGCCAGATCGTCGCTGTCAAAGGCGTCGGCGGCTACCACCTCTGCTGCGACGCCGGCCGCGACGACGTCGTCCAGCGGCTGCGCCAAAAGAAGAGCAGGCCTGACAAACCATTGGCAGTGATGGTGAGAGACCTCGCCATGGCCCGCGCCCTCGCCGTCGTCGACGACCTCGCCGCCGCGGCGCTCGCATCACCAGCAGCCCCGATCGTCGTCGTTCCTCGGGCTGGGGGAACATTGGGGCTGATGCTGCCGTCGTCGCCGCTGCACCACCTGCTGCTGCGCGCCTTCGACGCACCGCTCGTGATGACCTCGGGCAACCGCAGCGAAGAGCCGCTCGTCATCGACAACGACGACGCCAGCGCCGTGCTCGGCGGCATCGCCGACGTCTTCTTGCACCACGACCGCGCGATCCGGCAGGGCGTCGATGACAGCGTCGTCCGCGTCATCGACGGCAGCGCGCGCGTGTGGCGGCGCGGACGCGGGCTCGCGCCATCGACGTTGCCGTTCGCGCGCTCCACCACCGCGTCGTCGTCGACGATCCTCGCGCTCGGCGCGCACCAGCGCAGCAGCTTCGCCATCGCCACCGAGACGCGCGCGATTCTGTCGCCCCACGTGGGCGACCTCGATTCACCGCGCGCGGTGCAGCGCTTGCGCGAGAGCATCGCGCGCCACCTCGATCTCTACGGCGTCGATGTCGACGTCGTCGCCTGCGACGCCCACGCCGACTACGCCTCCTCCGAGATCGCCGAATCGTTCGGCGTGCCGGTCGAGCGCGTGCAACACCACAAAGCACACGCCGCGTCGCTGCTCGCCGAGCACGCCCACGACGGCGCCGCGGTCGTCTTCGCAGGCGACGGCTCCGGCCTCGGCGACGACGGCAGCGTGTGGGGCGGCGAGTTCTTCGTTGGATGCGCCAGCGGCTTCGTGCGCAGCGCGCATCTGCCGATCGTGCGCCTGCCGGGCGGCGAGAAAGCGGCGCGACAACCGTGGCGCAGCGCCGTCGCCTGGCTGCACGAGAGCGGCATCGACGACGACGACGACCTGCTGCCCGACATCCCACGCGCTGAGCGGCGGCTCGCGCGGCAGCTGATCGACAAAGAGACCCACGCGCCGCGCACCTCGAGCCTCGGACGCCTCTTCGACGCCGTCGCCTGCCTCTGTGGGCTGCCCACGGGCGCGCGCGGCGTCGTCTCGTTCTCCGGCGCCGCCGCCATCGCCCTCGAAGACGCCGCCGCCGACGTCGACGGCGACGGCGCCTACGACGCGGCCGACATCGCAGGCACCATCGCCGCGGTCGTCAAAGACGTCAGAGCCGGCGTCGACGTTGGCGTCATCAGCGGCCGCTTTCACAACGCGGTTGTGCAATTCATCGCCAGCACGTCGTCACGGCTGGCCCGCGTGCACGACCTGACGACCGTCGGGCTCAGCGGCGGCGTCTTCATGAACGCGCGCCTTCTCACCGGCGTCACGCACACGCTGCGCCAACAAGGCTTCAACGTTCTCTCGCACCACGCGGTGCCCACCAATGACGGCGGCATCGCGCTCGGACAGTTGGCGATCGCAGAAGCGAGATCCGGCGCGAGACTCAGCGCACAGCGCGGTGGGCCAGCCGTCGACGCGCAGCGCTGATGCCCTCGAGGATCTCGTCGGCTGAGAAGGGCTTTCGCAACAGCTGAGACGCGCCGTTCTCGAGGGCAGAGCGGATCAAGACCGCGTTGTCGGAGCCGGTGACAGCGATGACCGACAAGCCCGCGGTCTCGGCGGGCAAGCGCGCGCAGACATCGGCGCCGCTGAGTCCGGGCATCAGCAGATCGAGCACGCAGACGTCGACGCCGCCTTGTTCGACGGCGCGAAGAGCGGCGACGCCATCGTTGACGGCGACGGCCCTGACGCCGGCTCCTTCGAGGGTCGCGAGCAACGCGGCAGAAAATCCCGGCGAATCGTCGACGACGAGCACCAGCGGGTGCGTCATGGCCGAGGCCACCAGCGACAACAGCGCCTCTATCTCGACGGGCTTCTGCACGACGGTGAAGGCGCCGCCGCGCACGCCCTCTTTCAGCAGGCTCTCGACGGCGAACCCCGTCACCAGCAGCACCTGCAGCCCCGGCCGCTCTTTGCGGATCGCGCGCAGCGCCTCGACGCCATCCATGCGCGGCATGCGGATGTCCATGACGACGAGGTCGAATTCGGCGGCGCGGGCGGCTTCGACGGCTTCGACGCCGTCTTTGGCTTCGACGACGACGTAGCCGGCCAGCTCGAGGTTGGCGGCGAGGGTGATGCGAACATTCTTCTCGTCGTCAACGACGAGGATGCGCTTGGCGTTCATGTGACGGCGGCTCCCAAACGGATGCGAAAGACGGCGCCGACACCGCTGCCGGCGCTGCCAGCAGAGACAGACGCGCTGCCGCCGTGGGCGCGGGCCACGGCGTCGACGAGGGCGAGGCCCAGGCCGGCGCCCTTCAGCTTCGTCGTGTAGAGCGGATCGAACAGCAGCGCGCGGTCGAGGGGGTCGGAGCAGCAGCCTTCCGCAGCATGCGCCAGCAACTTATGACTTTCCGGCCCGATGTTTAAATTATCGACCTGATGACCCTGTCAGGGTTTTGCCGCATCTGTCTGGCCCGCTGGGGCCGGTGCGCGAGTTGC
>JANNAY010000446.1:0-5904 GCA_031384945.1 Deltaproteobacteria bacterium | reverse complement strand
CTTGCTCGACTGCGAAGAGCAAGCCGTCGCCGTCGCTGTCTTGGGTAAAGCGAATCAGCACGTCGAGGTTGGCGCAGGTGACCGGGTCATCGGGCACCCGCGGATCGAGCCCGGTGGTCTTCAACAAGACTTCGACCTTGTCGCCGATGCCGTCGCCGTCGGTGTCTCTCAGCGTTGGGTTGGTGCCAAAGGCGGCCTCTTCGTCGTCGGCGAAGCCGTCGGCGTCTGAGTCGGGCACGACGGTGCCGTCCGGGCGCGTGCGCGCGTTGAGGTTCGCCACCACGAAGCTCTTTTTCAAGAACACGTTGCGGGCGCTGTTGATGTCGACGGCGACGAGCGAGAGGTTCTGCGGACCGCAGCCGGCGCTGACGAACGCGCCGGTGGCGTCGCGCGGGCACACGGGGCTGTACTCGCCGGCGCCGGCGAAGCTCATGCGCTGCAGCTCGTCTTCGGTGTCGTCGCGGACGCTGGCGTCGTCATCGAGCGAGGCGATGTCGATGGTGTGCACCTGCAGATCGGCGCCGCCGCCGTCGAGCACTTGCTGGCGCAGATCGCTGACGCGGTTCTGCAGCACGCAGCCGACGCCGCACTCGGGGGTGGTGGCGCCCTCGAGCACGATGTCGTCAGCGCGTCCGTTCTGCACAAACACCAGCACGTACTTCGTGCGCGAGCGAGGTCCGCGCGGCGTCGACAAGAGGTCGCCCGTCACCAGCGACGACGCGATCGACAGCGCCTGACCCGTGCGCCGACAGCCGTCGGTGGTGCACGGCACAGCGACGGTGAGCGAGCCGGCGGCTTCGACGATCTCAGACGCGTTGTCGGTGAAGCCGCCCTCGGGCTGCAGCAGCGCCTCGCCGCCGTAGCGCACGAGCGAGAACTTGGTGTCGGACGAGCGCAACGTCGCCACGACGTCGCGGATGGCGTCGACGCGACGGGTCTGCAGTGTGGCCAGCGCGGACTCGTCGAGCCCAGCGACAGGGTTGGCGCTGCTGTCGACCAGAAAGACCACGCGCAGTGGAAAAGACCGCTCGGCAGGGTTGTCGGTGCACACCGACCCCGTGAACGCGACCTTGTTGGCCTGACCGGGGATCGCGTCGGGGTCGTACAGCAGCGCATCGCTCGGACAGCCACCCGCGATCGCCCCCAGCGGGACAACGACGAGCAGCGCGAGACAACGCAACGTCGACGACGAAGGGGGAGGTGGCATGGGGCGACCATAGCACCGGGCCGGATGTGTATGCTGCGACCGGATGATTCTTCGTCGCCTCCTCCCGTGCGCACTGGTGGGCATGTCGCTCGTGCCCGTTTTCAGCGCGTGCGACGGCCTCGCTGGCAATGAAAAGCCGCCGCCGCCGCCGCCGCCGTCGTGGGTGGTGTCGCGGCCGTTCCCCGACATCCGCAGCCTCAACGACGTCGAGGTCTTTGCGTTCGACGAAGAGCGCGTCACCGGCGCCTACGCGGTCGGCACCGACGGTGCCTTGCTGCGCTACGACGGCGCCACCTGGCGCGACGAGTCCATCCCCGCGCTCGGCGAAGACCTCGAGAGCGTCAGCGTCGTCGTCAACGGCGAAGGCGTGCAGACGGTGCTCGCGGTGGGCTCGGGTGGCGTGGTGCTGCAGCGCCTTGACGTCGACGGCGAAGGCCGTTGGGGCATCTTGCCGTCGCCGACCACTGAGCACTTGTTCGGCGTCTGGGTCCGCGCCGACGACGACGCCTTCATCGTCGGCGACGGCGTCGTCTGCCGCTTCGACGGCGCCGTCGTCACCGAGCTCGTCGACGAAGTCCAGATCGACAGCGGCGGCCTCGACGAAGACGGCGACCCGCTGTTCTTTCCGATCTCTGACGCGCTCAAGGGCGTGCAGGGCCGCGGCCCCGACGACGTGTGGACGGTGGGTCCCCGCGGCGTCGTCTACCACTTCGACGGCACCGTCTTTTCGCGCGACGACTCGCAGACGAACCGACCCCTGTCTGATGTCTTCACCGAATCTGGCATCTGGGCCGCCGCCACCGACGGTGTGCTGCTGCGCCGCCGCGATGCAGGATGGGACGACGAGCAGTTCGTCTTGCCCTCGCCGATCTTCGTGCAAGGCATCTGGGCCCGCGGCGACGGCGACGTCTTCGCTGTCGGCTTCAGCGAAGACGTCTTTCACAACCAAGATGGCGTCTGGGACCTCACCTTCGTCGAAGAGCAGAGCGAGCTGCGCGCCGTCGACGGCGCCGAGCTGCCCCGCCCTGAAGACGCCGCTGAAGACTTCGTGACCGTGCGCGAGGTCATCGCCGTCGGCGCTGGCGGCCGCATCGTCCGCGGTCCGCTCGTCGACGCCAACGCTGGCGAGACCCACCTGAAGACCCGCCTCGCTGAGATTCTTGAGGAGTGATCATGAAGACCCTGCTCGCAATCCTCACTGTCTGCTTGCTGGCCGTGCCGTCGCTCGCCGCGAAGGGCAAGGCGTCGAAGGCGTCGAAGCCGTCGAAGCCGGTGGTGACGACGCCGGTGAAGCCTGAGGGCACCACCGCCGACCCGCGCGCGACCGACGGCAGAGGTGCGCCGCCGCCGTCTGACCCCGCCAACGTCGATGGACCTGTCGACACCGGCACGCGCAAGGGCCCCGCCCGCATCGAGTTCGACGATCGGCTCGTGCAGGGTCAGACGAACAAGGCCAACGCGATCTACTTGTTTGAAAGACGCGAATCGGCACTTCGCTCGTTGCTGAAGAAGAGAACCGACTTCCACGATGAGATCGACGAGATGCTCGAAGACGAGCTCGTCAAGTAGGGCGTTTCCGATCACCATCGGATCGCTCGATTGCTTCAGGCTTCTTTAGTGGGTGAGCCATGAGTACCGTTGTCCAACTCTTCATCATGAAGAACGGCGCCCTCGAGGGCTCCGAGATGGTGAGCGGCGACCGCTTCATCGTCGGCAGCGACGCCTCGTGCGCCGTCGTCCTCGAAGACCCGTCGATCCAGGCGCGGCACCTCGGCGTCTTTGTCCACGACGGCCGCCTCGCAGTGCAAGACCTCACCGGCGGCCAGGTCCGCGTCAACGGCGAGACCTTCACTGGCGCCCGCTACATCGGCGCCCGCGAAGACGTCGCCCTCGGCGCCTACACGATCAAGCTCAAGCTCATGTCGGGCTCCGGCAGCACCAAGTCGTCGGGACCGGTGCCGACGAGCCCGGCCCCTTCTGCGCCTGCGCCTGCGCCTGCGCCTGCCCCGGTCGCGGTCGCCGCTTCGATCGCTGCTCCCGTCCCGCCGAAGCCGGCGCCGGCGTCCGCGCCTGTCGCCGTCAAACCCGCTCCTGCGCCGAAGCCGATGCCGCTGGCGGCTGCTGCGCCGGCGCCCGCGCCGTCACCGCAGAAGTCAGTGGCGGCCCGTGGCCACGGCGTCACGCTCGGCAACGCCAACCTCGAGGTCACGCAGGCCGCGCCGCCGCCCGTGCCGCCCGCGACCGATCCGCCGCTGCTGGCGTCGTTGTCGACCGACGACGACCGCACCGCGGTCGATCCCGCGTCGCGGACGGCGCCGTCGAAGAAGTCGTCGCCTCCGTCGTCGCCGTCGCCGTCGCCGTCGCCGTCGCCGTCGCGGCCGTTGGCGAACCTCGGCGCCCGCGAGTCGGGCCCATTGACGTTCACGCCTCACTGGGACGACGACGAAGAACACGACGAAGAAGAAGACCTGCCCTGGTCGCTGGTGCAGCGGCTGGTGCGTCCGCCTGAGGGCACGTCGGGCAAGAACCCCGTCATCGAGGTCGTGCACTACCGCGGCGAGCACGTCGTCGATCACCAGGTGCTCGGCGATGGTGGCTCGTTCACCCTCGGCGCCGGGTGGACAAAGGCCGAGCGCGCTGAGCGTGGCCTTGAAAAACCGATCGCGCTCGTGCGCATGAAGAAAGACGGCGTCGCCGAGATTCTTCAGTCGAGCGGCGTGCAAGGAAAGCTGCTGCGCTCTGGCGTGCAGGCCGATTTGCCGAGCGCAGGCGCCACCCCCCTCGTCGACGGCGAGCTCTGCTCGCTGCGCGTGGGCAACGAGCGCGTCTTCGTCCGCTTCGCTGGGGTGCCGGCGCTGCTGTGGTCGAAAGAAGACCTCGCCGAGGTGCAGCGCGAGCGAAAGATTCAGACCGCCTCGGGCGGCGCGGCGATGGCCTTCTTCGCCTTCTTCATCTTCGTCTCGTGGATCTACGGCTACCGCAGCAAGAGCGAAGACATCATCAACCTCGAAGACGACGGCTTCGCCGAGATCATCGAAAAAGACCTCAACTTCGAAGAGCCGCCGAAGCCCGAGAAGCCGCCAGAACCCGTGAAGACCAAAGAACCGGTGCCCGAGAAGCAGCCCGAGCCGAAGGCGACGCCGACGGCGAAGGTCGAGCCGACGCCAGATCCGAATCCGCCGAAAGAGGCGCCAAAGGCGGGCCTCGCCGCTGCGCTCGAGAACATCCCGAAGGTCAACGACTCGGCCTCGAACCAGAACCTCAACGCCGCGTTGTCGAACATCAAGGGCGTGCGGGTTCCAGGCGACGCGTCGGGCTTCAAGACCAGCGCGCTGACGGGCAAGGGTCCGTCGTCTGGCGTGCAGATTGGCGGCGCCGCCGGCGGCCTGGCGACGTCGGGCATCAATTCGCTCATTCGCAAAGACGGCGCGGCCGGTGCCCTCGGCGGCAAAGGCGATCGCAGCGTCGCCGGCAAAGTCACCACCCAGCCGCGCTTGTCACAAGTGAAGAACAACGGCGGCTCGCTGACAAAAGAGCAGATTCAGCGTGTCATCAATGCGCACGTTGGCGAAATTCAGTACTGCTACGAGAAGCAGCTGCGCACCAACGCTGGCCTCGCCGGCCGCGTGGTGCTCGAGTGGGCCGTCTCGTCGAGCGGGGCAGTCTCCGTCGTCAAAGTCTCTACGTCGTCGTTGAGCTCGACCGAGGCCACCAACTGCATGATGGGCCAGGTCAAGAAGTGGAAGTTCCCGAAGCCTGACGGCAACGGCTCTGTCACCGTCGTCTATCCCTTCGTCTTCAACACGATTTAATCACCGTACAGCTTCGGCTTTCCTGCGGGCGGCCTGGCGCTCGTGGCCGTGCCGTGGCCCCGCCGCAGGTGTGCGGCAAGATCGCCGACGAGGAACGAGGTGTCTCGCTCGCCCCGCCCGCGCGGTCGGGTGTAGAACCTGTGCGCCTCGTGTCCGGAAGGTGCTTGCATGCTCTTGCGCTTCGTCGTCGTCGCAGCCGTCGCCCTCACCGCCGCGCAATCTGCGCAGGCCCAGTACGACGACGAAGAAGGCGGCGGCACCGCCGTCGTCATCCAGAACCGCAAATTCAAGATGGCGCACGAGTTCACGCTCGAAGGCGGCACGCTGCCCCTCGACGCCTTCTTCAAGGGCGTGACCTTGTCGGGCCGTTACACCCTGCACTTCGACGACTTCAGCGCCTGGGAGATCGCGGGCGGCACCTACAGCTTCAACCTCGACACAGGGCTCAAAGACCAGCTGATCAACAACTTCGGTGTGCAGGCCGAGGCGCTGCCGACGCTGCAGCTCGTCATCGACAGCAACTACATCATGAAGCCGTTCTACGGAAAGCTGGCGCTGTTCAACCGCACGCTGCTCTACGCCGAGCTCTTCCTCGCCGCCGGCGCCACCGTGACCTATTGGAGCGACGGCAGCTTCCGCCCCGGTCCCGACTTCGGCGCCGGCATGCGCTTCTTCGTCACCGAGTGGTTCTCTGTGCGCGCCGACATTCGCCACGCCATCGTCTTCAACAGCGTCCCCATCTTCGACCCCAACGCCACCATCGACGGCGTCCTCTTCCTCGGCGTCGGCGCCTCCTTCAACGTGGGGTACTGAGCGATGTGGTTCGCGCTCTTGTTGGCAGCTCAAACGCCTGCCCCTGCTCCGCCCGCTGCGACGACGACGCCG
>JANNAY010000436.1:0-2276 GCA_031384945.1 Deltaproteobacteria bacterium | reverse complement strand
TAAACGAGGGATGACAATGAGAATGGCAGTCTTTGGAAGCGTCGCGCTCAACCCGATGACCATCACGCGTGTGGAAGCGAATGCGAGAGGTGGAACGACAGTGTTCTCGATGTGGGACGGCGATGCACGGGCCTACGCCGTCCCAGGGCAACCGGGGAACCACTACACAAGCAAGGCCAATTCGCACCACATCCCCGATATGACAGTACAGCAGATCATTGAGGAGTTGGACCTCGCCATGAGCTGAGCCGCCCCCTCCCCTTCGCTCGCCCGTCGACCCCCACCCCTTCGGTGACGGCTGAGCGCTCTGGCAACGGCCACGATCTGGGGTTTGTGCCTGAAGCCCCACCGCACGCCTGAAGTTGGGTGCGGTGGGGTTTCAGCTTCCGCGGCGCTGACGCTGCGGCATGGGCTTCCTTGATCGCGTGACGGCTTTCTGGCGCGGCTTGCGCGCGGCGCCGTCGTCGTCGACGTCGTCGGCCGAGCCGCGGATGTCGCGCGGCATGCCGATCTGGCGACGCGACCAGGTCGCCATGCTCGGCGCGTTCCGCGACTACCCCTACCTGCACACCGTCGTGCAGGCCCGCGCCGAGTCCGCCTCGCGCTTCTCGCCGCTTGTCTACAAAGTGAAGAAGGCGGGCACGCGGGTGCACCACCTCGACGTCCCGCACCTTCGCGGACGCGAGCGCACGGCGCACATCGAAGAGCTCGTGAAGTCGGGCGTGCTCGAGCTTCAGCTCGACAGCGACCTCGGCGCGCTGCTTCGTCGTCCCTCGCTTCGGATGTCCGGCCCCGACTTCTGGGAGCTGACATCGAAGCATGAAGACCTCGTCGGCGAATGGCTCTGGGTGAAGGGCGCACGGGCACGCGGCCGGCCGACCCGCCTCCACCTCTACGTACCGACGTGGCTGCAGCGCTGGCCGGAGCCCGGCGACAGCAACGAGGTGTTCACCATCCAGACGCCGGCGTCGAAGGTGCTGGCGCCGGCGGCTGACGTCGTCTGGCGGCGACGCCACGATCCGGAAGACCCCTATGGCCGCCGCGGTGTCGGCACCGCCTACGTCCTCCGCGACGAGCTCGCCCTCGACGAGCTGCTCGCGGTCATGGCCCGCGCGCGCGCCGCGAACAAAAACTTCCCCGAGGTGCTCATCGGCCTGCTCGCTCAGGCCGGCGTCGTCGGCGCGAAGGCGCCCGGTCAGGCCGAGGTCGCGATTGTCCAGAAAATGCTCGAGCAAAACCACGCCGGGCCCGAGAACACCGGCCGCGCGCACATCCTCTCCGGCGACTTCAAGGCGCAACCGCTCGGCCATACCCTCGTCGAGAGCCAGTACATGGACACGCGGCGCTTCGGCCGCGACACCAGCATGCAGGTCTTCCGCATGCCGCCGGAGATCGCCGGCGTTCTCGACAACGCCAACCGCTCGACCATCGACGTCGCCCGCGACCTCTTCGAGTCGACGGCGACAGTGCCGAAGTTCGACCGCTGGACCTCTGCGATCCAGGACGATGTCGCGCCCGACTTCGGCGACGACCTCGTCGTCAGCTACCGCTCGCCCGTGCCTGCCGACCGCGACTACCGTGCGGGCTTCTTCAAGGCGCTGCCGGCGGCGATGACGATCAACGAAATCCGCGCCGAGGCCGGCCTGTCGCCGCGGCTCGACGGCGACGAACTCTACAAGGCGCCCGGCGCCGTCCCCGTTGCTGGTTCGCCGTCGTCGCCGACGGAAGAGCCGACCAAGCCGAAGAAGAAGGAGCCCGCATGAAGCCCATCCGCCGCGACGTCCTCGCAGCCCGAATCCGCGACGTCGTCGACGCCGTCGCCAAAGACCCGAAAGCTGAGCGCAAGCTCGGAGGCTTCGCGCTCCGCTCACGTGGGCCGGAGATGCTCCGCGCCAAGGTGACGGACGCCGACATCGAGCGCATCCGCGCCGCCCTCGGCGACGATGCCGCCGGCAGCCGCATCCTGCCCTTCGTCATCTCGACGGAGAAGCGTCAGGGCGACGGGCTTGCGTTGAAGATGAACGGCGCCCAGCTCGCTCGCTACTCGAAGAACCCCGTCGTTCTCTACAACCACGCGTGGTGGCGGATGCCGGTGGGGCATTCCGTCGTCTGGTCAGAGCAGACGACCGACCAGGGCACGCGCATGCGTTCGCTCGTCGCCATGATGTCGAAGGAGCTCTCGCAGTCCCTCGACCGCGGCTTCTCCTGGGCACTCGGGGAGCTCGCCGCTGCACGCGGGCACGCCGCATCCATCGGCTTCGACGTCCACGACGCCG
>JANNAY010000433.1:0-3115 GCA_031384945.1 Deltaproteobacteria bacterium | reverse complement strand
CGGCGTCGTGGGCGATGGCGATGCGGCGCGCCTCGTCGGCCGACAGCGGCGTCTTCGACGACGACGTCGACGGTGTCGGCGCGTCTTCCCACAGGATCGTGGGCTCGGGACCGACGACCTGCGGGCCGGCGCACGCGAAAGACAACGCGGGCACGGCGACGGCGGCGACGCGAAACAGGGCGCGGAGCAACATCGGGATCCTCACTTCTTGGACGGCGGGGCGGGCGGGGTCGCGGCCTTTTCGGGCACGCGCAACAGAACGGCAGCGCAAGACGACGCACACGACGGGGACGCCGCGCCAGCTGGTCTGACGTCGTCGACGAGGGCTTTGACGCAGGCGTCGTGGCCGCCGACGCAGCCGCAGCAGGCGACGGCTTCGGCTTTGACAGCGGCGAATTCGACGACGACGGCTTTGACGGCGCCGTAGCAGGCGCCGCTGACGAAGCGGCCGTCGTCGTCGACAACAGCGGCGCGGTCGTCGTCGGCGGCGCAGACGATGGCGTCGGCGGCTTTGGCGCAGGCGGCGTAGACGGCGGCGTCAGAGCGAGCCTTGCCAGCCGAAACCGCCGTGCACAGCTGCTTCGCCGACGCCCGCGCCGCCGCATTCGTCGTCGTGGTCGTCGACGTCGACGGCGTGCCTTCAAACGTGCAGGGCAAGCTCTGCAAGATCGTCGTCGACGAGCACGCCCACGGCGCAGGCAACGACGGCTTCGACGGCGGCGGCGGCGCGTCGACGGCGGAGAGCAGGGTCAAGAGCAAGAGCACCACGGTGAGACCAGTTTGCACTGCATGTGCCACGGCGATCGAGCGGTCGCATGCCGCCATTCCGTCGAGGGGTGCTCATTTTGCGCAGCTGGTGTGCACGGATGGAGCAGGTGGCCTTGACCCTCGCTGCTCCGCCGTGAGACCTCGACGACATGGACGTGAGCCTGCTTGCCGTCGGCGCGTCGGCCAGCCTCGAAGAAGGCAACAACGTCGCGCGCGTCGAGCGCCTCGCCAGCAACGTGGTTCGCTTCACCACGGTCGGACACTTGAGCGGTCCGCTGGCCCGCTTCGCCCTCAGCCACTCGGCCGTCTTGCTCGACGCGATCAAGAGCGACTTCTGCGGCTTCTACGACTGGGAGAAAATGACGTCGTACGCGTCCGAGGCGCGGTCGTCGTCGACGTCTTTCATGCTCGCGCACCGGCGGCAGTACCGTTGCGCCGTCATCCTCACCGGCAGCGCCATCGTCGCCATGGGCGTCAACGTCGCCAACGTCGTGCTCGGCGGCTTTTTGACAGCGACGACGAAGCGCGCCGAGCTCGACGCGCTGCAGGCGCAAGCGCTCAAACGCTGACGACGGCCGCTCAGTTGCGCAAGCGGCGCTGCAAGCTCTCGACGTCGAACAGCCCCTTTTGCAAGCGCTCGATGGCGCGCGCGGCGGCGTCGGCGGCGGCGACGGTGGTGTAGTAGGCGACGCCGCGCACCAGCGCCTCGCGGCGCAGCGAGAAGCTGTCGTGCACCGAGCTGGCCCCGACGGTGGTGTTGAAGACGAGCTGCACCTTGCCGGCGGCGATGTCTTCGAGGATGTGCGGCGAGCCCTCGCGCACCTTGTTCACGCGGGTCGCGGGCACGCCTTGTCCGTCGAGAAAGCGCCAGGTGCCGCCCGTCGACAAGATGGTGAACCCAGCGGCGTGCAAGCGGCGGCAGGCCGGCAAGATCGCCTCTTTGTCGACGTCGGCGACGCTGACGAACGCGGTGCCTTTGTTGGGCAAGCGCGAGCCGGCGCCGAGCTGCGCCTTCCAAAACGCGACAGCAAACGCGGCGTCGATGCCCATGACTTCGCCGGTGGACTTCATCTCGGGGCCGAGCAGCGTGTCGACGCCGGGAAACTTGATGAAGGGCAACACGGCCTCTTTCACTGCATAGTGACCGATGCCGGCGCGCGTCATTTCTTTGTCGAGTGCTACCCCGAGAGACTTCTCGATCTGGTCGAGCGACTCGCCGGCCTGGATGCGGGCGGCGATCTTCGCGAGGGGGATGCCGGTGGCCTTTGAGGCGAACGGCACGGTGCGTGAGGCGCGCGGGTTGACCTCGATGACGAAGACGCGGTTTCGCCGGACAGCGAACTGCGCGTTCATCAGGCCTTTCACCTGCAACTCAAGCGCGAGCTTCTTCGCGGCAGCGACGATCTCGTCGATGACGGCGATGTCGAGCGAGTGAGGCGGCAGGACGCAGGCGCTGTCGCCGCTGTGGATGCCGGCTTCTTCGATGTGTTCCATGACGCCGCCGACGACGACGCGGACGCCGTCGCAGAGGACGTCGACGTCGACCTCGATGGCGCCGTCGAGGAAGCGGTCGACGAGGATGGGGCCTTTGCTGCCGTCGTTCTGGTCAGAGACCATCAGGGCGCGCTCGAGGTAGTTGCGCAGCGAAGCGACGTCGTGGACGAGCTCCATCGCGCGGCCGCCGAGCACGTAGCTCGGGCGCAGCAAGACCGGAAAGCCGAGCTTCACCGCGAGGTCTTCGCAAGCCTGCGCCGTCGTCGCCGTGCCGCCGGGGGGCTGTAGAAGGTCGAGCTGCTCGACGAGGGCCGCGCTGCGCTTGCGGTCTTCGGCGCGGTCGATGCTTTCGGGGCTGGTGCCCAGCACGTTGACGCCGTGGGCGAGCAAGCCGCGCGAGAGCTTGAGCGGCGTTTGTCCGCCGAACTGCACGATGACACCGTCCGGCTGCATTCTGTCGCAGATGTTCAGCACATCTTCCGTCGTGAGCGGTTCGAAGAACAGATAGTCAGACGTGTCGTAATCCGTTGAAACCGTTTCCGGGTTCGAGTTCACCATGATGCTCTCGATGCCCAGTTCCTTCAGGGCGAACGCCGCCTGGCAGCAGCAGTAATCGAACTCGATTCCCTGACCGATGCGGTTGGGACCACCGCCCAGAATCATGATGCGCTTCTTGCCCGGCTGCTTTGCCGGCGTTTCGTCCTCCTGTTCGTAGGTCGAATAATAATACGGCGTGTAGGCTTCGAATTCCGCCGCGCAGGTGTCGACCTGTTTGAATGTGGCGACGATCCCCAGTTCCTTGCGATGCTGGCGGACTTCCATTTGTGAACAGTCCCACCAGAACGCCAGCTGA
>JANNAY010000424.1:0-7499 GCA_031384945.1 Deltaproteobacteria bacterium | reverse complement strand
GCCAACAACGTCAAAGCGCACGTCGAGAAGCACACAGAGAAAGAGAAGCAGAATGTCCAAAGCCGCTGACGCCGAAGCCTCCGCCGCCGTCTTCTTCGCCCTCGGCGACGTCACCCGTCTCTCGCTGGTGCAGAAGCTCGGCGAAGGCACGGCGCGGTCGGCGACGTCGTTGGCCGAAGAGAGCACCGTGTCGCGGCAAGCCGTCACCAAGCACCTGCGGGTGCTCGAAGACGCCGGCCTCGTCACCACGGTGAAACAAGGCCGCGAGGTGCTCTACGTCCTCGACGCTGGCGCCGTCGACGACGCCCGCGCCTTCCTCGACGGCATCTCCGCCGGCTGGGACCGCGCCATCGCCCGGCTCAAGTTGCTGGTCGAGAAGTCCTGAGCGCCGCGGTCTCGCAGCGACCTGGCATGGCGTCACGCCGTGATCGGGGCACCGCGTCCTCGTCGAAGGCGTCAGCGGCAGCGGCGTCGTCAACGCCAGCGGCGGCACCGGCGGCGGCCCCACCCCGGGCGGCGCGAGTAATTCTCTCGCGCGGCGAGGCGGTCTCTGCCTCGCCGAGTCTGTTTCGTCGACGAGGCATCGAGTCGCGCGCGCCGACGCTGCGGGAAAGGGGGAGCTCAGGACGTGGGTATTTTAATGTTGTGAAACATCAGCCGTCGATGCCGCTGCAGCTGCACAACGACTGCTGGCAGAAGGTGCCAGTGGCGCAGCCGCCGCAGCTGTCTTTGCAAGAGCAGCTGCAGGTGTCGGGGTCGAGCTCGTGGGTCGCCGGGCACAGCGCAGCGGCCGCAGCGACATCGCAGACGCAGGCGCAGGCGTCTTCGTCGAAGGCGAAGCCGGGACCGCAGGTCAGGTCTTGCGTGCACTCGCAGCCGCAGCGGTCAGCGCCGGTGTCGACGCAAGCGAGGTTGCCGCCGCAGTCGCACAAGCACGGACCCTCGGGCAGGTTCTGGGCGAGGACCCACGTGCGGTACGAAATGGCGATGGTGGCGCCCTCGACGATGGGGCGGCAGTCGCCAAAGAAGTTGATGGTGCGCGTGCGGGCGTCGACGTCGAAGCCGTTCTCGCGCGAGCGCGGCACGTCGTTGACGTTGCAGGCGCCGAGGGTCGAGTCGGGCGCGAGGGCGACCTTCACCGAGGCCGAGATGGCGTCTTGCGACAGGATGTAGGGCGAGGCGTCGGCGATGGCGCTGTCGATGATGGCGTCGACGGCGGCGGGGATGGCGTCGAGCTGGTTCAGCGTGCCGATGACGCCGCCGAAGCGGTTGACGAGCGAGCGGGCCACGCGCGGGGTGCGCTGGTCTTCGCCGCAGACCTGGTCTTCGGGACACAAGATGCCGCCGACGGAGACCGGCATCGGCAGGCCGCGCAAAAAGGCCTCGTAGCTGTCGATGCCGGCGGCGGCGCCAGCGTTGTCGAAAAGCAGGTCGTCGGCGTCGCCGAACAAGATCAACAGCAGCGAAGCGTCGGCGCGCACCTTGTCGGCGACCTCGGTGTCGCTGGGCGGAAACAGCGAGGCTTGTGAGCCGTCGCCGCCGCCGAGGATGAGGCGGGTGCCCTCGAGGATCGCCTCGCGCGAGACGTTGCAGGTGCCGCCGGCGCCGACCCACTGCGCGTCGTTCTGCGTGAAAGACGCTGTGAGCTCGGCGACGTCGCGGGTGAACAAGCGGCACTGCGAGGGCGTGGCGTCGTCGCAGCTCGCCGACGAGCACGGCGCCGGGTTGCCGCCCTGGTTGTAGAAGCCCGACGTCACGATGGCGGCGCGCCAGTCGACGGTCGAGTTGCCCAGCTTGTCTGAAAAGGCCTGCGCGGCGGCGGCGACGGCGCCCTGCTCGTCACCCATCGACGACGAGTTGTCGACGGCCCAGAGGATGTCGACGGTGCTGAAGGCGACGGCGTCTTTGCGCTCGCAGTGCACGCCCTGTCCGTCGCGGGCTTTGCCGAGGGCGCTGCCGTCGACGAGGTCGCGCAGCGGAAACAGGCCATCGCCCTGGGCGAGGTTGAGCGGCAAGACGCCGACGACGACGACGGTCTGCTCGGCCGAGCGGCGCACGACTTCGATCTCGACGCGCACGCCGTCGGCGCTGACATCGCCGGCGACGTCAAAGGCGGCGTCGGCGCCGACGAGAGCGGTGGCGATGGCGTTCAAGCGTGCCTTCAATCCGGTGGTGCCCAGCTGGTCGTAGCGGGCGGTGGCAGCAGGAAAGCCGTCCCACGTGGTGAAGCTCTGCACGATCGGCGGACCGATGGCCGCGACGCCGCCCACGACGTCTCTGACGGCCAATTCGTCGACGAGGGCGTCGCCGCCGGCGGGGGCGCGGGTGACGGCGACGAAGCCGACAGATGTGCCGGCGTCGAAGCCAGCGACGCCGCGCTCGACGCCGCCCGCGTTGACGACGCCGCGGGTGGCGAAGCTGTTGTTGCGCGCGTCGACGACGATCTGCACGTCGGCGGCGGTGGAGACGATGGCCGACAGCGGCACGAGGTTGTCGCCGTTGCAGGCCTGCTGCACGACGGGGTCAGCGGCGTCGGTGCCGTCGGCGGGGTCGAATTCGCCGTCGTCGACAGCGCCGTTGCCGTTGGTGTCTTCTTGTCCGTCGAGCAGGCCGTCGCCGTCGCTGTCGGGGTCCAAGGGGTCTGTGGTGCCCGGTCCGGTGTCAGCGCCGCGGCCGGCGGGGCAGGCGGCGTCGACGGTGCCGCTGGATCCGGCTTCGACGCCGTCGAGCACGCCGTCGTCGTCGCTGTCTTCGTCGGCGGGGTCGGTGCCAGCGGCGCGTTCGGCCTGGTCGGTGAGGCCGTCGCAGTCGACGTCGGCGCGGGCGGGGTCGCTCTCGCCGGCGTCGAGGGCGCCGTCGTTGTCGAGGTCTTCGCCGCGCACGCAGACGGGGGGCACGTCGTTGCCGCCGTCGCAGAAGCCGTCGTCGTCAGCGTCGGCGTCGTTGGGGGCGTCGTCGAGGCGATCGGGCAGTCCGTCGCCGTCGGCGTCGGCGGTGGCCAGGGGATCGTCGTTGCCGACGCAGGCGCCGGCGACGTCGTCGGGTCCGTCGCAGAAGCCGTCGCCGTCGCTGTCGGGGTTGACGGGCGAGGTCTCGCCGTTGTCGATGCGGCCGTTGCCGTTTAGGTCTTCGGCGCCGTCGATTTGGCCGTCGTCGTCGCTGTCGGCGTCGGTGGGGTTCGACGACGTGCCGGCGTCGGCGTCGGCGACAAAGATGTCGGCGCAGCGGGCGTCGACCGTCGACGTGGCGCCGGCTTCGACGCCGTCGTTGACGCCGTCGCCGTCGCTGTCGGGGTTGCCGGGGTCGGTGCGACCGCCGCCGGGCCAGATGACGCCGAATTCGTCGGCGTCGCTGATGCCGTCGCAGTCGTTGTCGAGGTTGGCGTTGTCGGGGTTGCCGGGGTCGGGCGGCTGCAACGGCAGGTCGACTTCGCCCTCACCCTCGCCCTCGCCTTCGCCTTCGCCGCCCTCGCCCTCGCCTTCGGCCGGCGGTGGGTCGGCGCAGCCGAGGGGCGCGGCGAGCACGGTGCAGAAGAGGGCGGCGGCGGCGAGAACGAAACGCATGGACCGATTGTCCACCGCAGAACGCAGGTGATCCAGCCCGAGGCAGGGACTTTTGGCGTTTTCTCGGAGGGGCCATCGTCCCCAACGCGTCCGACAGGAAGCCTGTCCACGCGGGGGAACGCCATGGAGATACCGCCCAGAGCGCAGCCGAACGGACTGCGCGCCGCCGTGGTCGACGACGACCGCCTCACCCGACTGCTGGTGCGCATGACCCTCGAGAGCGCCGGCTTCACCGTCGAAGAAGGCGACTCGGGCACCGCCGCCCTGCGCCTCGCCCTGTCGCGCCCCGACGTCATGGTGCTCGATCTGCATTTGCCCGACATGAGCGGCCTCGCCGTCTGCAAGGCCGTCACCCGCGACATCCCGGTGGTCTTTCTCACCGCCACCGACGACGCCGCCGTCAAAGACCAGTGCTACCGCTCGGGCGCCATGGACTGCGTGCAGAAGCCCATCGCCCCCGCCGAGCTGCAACAGCGCGTCGGCACCGCCATCCAGCTGCGCAAAGAGAACTCACCGCCGCGCGGCTGGCGTTCCGCCCCGGCCTGAGCGCTGGCTCTTAGGGATCGACGATGGCGCCGTCGACGACGCTGAATACGTCGACGACGGCGTCTGCCTGGCCTTCGAAGCGGGCGCTGCGGACGACGCGCTCGACGTCGAGGGCGCCGGCGACGTCGACGGCGCCGCCGAGGACGTAGCCGTAGACGCCGCCGCCGCTGTCCGAGAGCACGGTCTCGTCGTCACCGTCGATGATCAGCGCGGTCTCTTCGTCGATGCCCAGGCCCTGCACGGCGCTGCCAAAGCGATCGGCGGCGGCGGCGGCGAACGCGAGCAAGCGGCCTTCGCGGTCGCGGGCGAAGAAGTGCGTGTCGACGACGACGCCGGCGAGGGCCGGCGCAAAAAACGGCGACCGCGAGATCGACGTCGATGCTGGCGCAGCCATCGCGTCGGCAGAGTCGATGCCGCCGTCGTCTGCGTCGTAGGTGAATTCGCTGACGGCCATGGCGCCAGCGCTGGTGCCGCCCACGGCGACGCCGCGCCCCGCCACCGGATCGATCGCGGCGCGCAGGGCGTCGTGCAGGGCGGCGGGCCACGACAAGAGGTAATCGGACTGGTCGCCGCCCGCGAGCCACACGGCGTCGGCGCGGCGCAGGCGGCAGGCGAGCCCTTCGTCGAGGGCGCCCTCGTCGTCGACGATGACGCCAGGGTCGTCGACGCGGACGGTGGCGACGGCGCGGGGTGGCACGGTCACGCCCGCGAGCTCTCCTGACGAGAGGTCGAAGTACTCGGTGTAGCTCGAGGTCGATCCGGTGGCGCGCAAGACGAGGACGTCGCCGCCGCCAGCGCCATCGACGAAGCGGGCGCTGGCGCGGTCGACCTCGGCGGCGCCGCCCATGACGACGACGACGCCATCGCCGTGGTCGCCGGCGACGCCAGCAGCGACGAACTCGCCGCTGTCTTCGACGACGAGGCCGGCGCCAACGTCGGGGCAGTCGCCGACGTCGAGGTCGCCTTCGCCTTCGCCCGCTGTTCCTTCTTCGCCTTCGTCTCCGTCTTCATCCTCTCGCTGCGGCGCGCAGCCGACGACGACGACGACGACGACGGAGACGAGGGCAAAACGGGTCATGCGCGCCGCAGGCCGAGGCCGTCGAGCAGGTGCTCGACCGCCGCGCGGTCTTGCACCTCTTCGTCGAGCTCAGGGACGACGAGCACGCGCTCTTTGCCGACGAGCTTCTCGAGATGGGCCACACCACGCGCGTCGCGGGTGCGCAGCGCCTTGAGCTGGCGCTGCGCGGCCGACAGCGCCTCCCACGTCGTCTGCGCCTCGCTGGTCTGTCCGAGCGGCGCCAGCGCGGCCATGACAGCGCCGATGTCGACGTCGGCTTCTTTGCCAGCGGGTTCGGTGGCGGCTTTGTCGGGCGCGCGTCCGTCGGCGCCTTGGCGAGACTTCTCGGTGTGGACGCGGTTGGCGACCACCGCGCGGGGATGAATGTCGAGGCGGTCGAGGGTGCGCAGAAACTCTTCGGCCTCGGCGGTGCGCACCGGATCGGCGGCGCTGATGACGAGAAACGACGTCGACGACGACCGCAAGATCTTGTCGGCGGCGACGGCGCGGTCGTGGATCGCCACGAACAAGCCCTGAAACGCGGTGGCGAAGTCAGCGAGCTCTTCGACGAAGCCTTCGCCGAGGGCCTTGCCGAGCACGGTCATCGCGAGGTCGCCGGCGCGGTCGCGCAAGCGCTCGAGAATGCCCTTCTTCTTGTCTTCTGTTTGTTTGACAAAGAAGCGGATGATCTTGTCACTGAAGAAGCCGGCCAGACGATTGGGCGCGTCGAGAAAGTCGAGCGCGTTCACGGTGGGCGGCGTGTCGAGCACGACGATGTCGTAGCCCATCTCTTCGACGAGGGCGTGCAGGCGCTCGACCGCCATGTACTCGTGGGTGCCGCCGAGCTGCCGCGCGATCACTTGATACAGTCGATTGTGAAACAGCCGTTCGCGACGCTCTGCATCTGGCACAAGGCGCTCGACGAAGTCGTCGAGGGCAGGGCCCGCTTCGAGCATCATCGCGTCGACGCTGCCCGGCGCCGTCAGCTCAGGCGACAGCGGCGACGGCTTGTTGCCCATCTTTTCGACGCCGAGGGCCTGGGCCAGCCGCTTGGCGGGATCGATGGTGAGCACGGCGGCTTTGCGTCCGCTGCGGGCCGCGGCGATGGCCAAGGCCGCCGCTGTCGTCGTCTTGCCGACGCCGCCGCTGCCGACGCAGACGACGAGCTTGCTGTCTTTCAACAGGCGAAGGACGTGGTCCTTTGACGTCATGTGAGCTTCCGGCCGAGGTCGTCGGCGAGGCGGCGGGCCATGAGGCCGGCGTCGTCGTCGTGGCGGGCGTTGAGGGTGACGAGGTTGGCCTCGCCGTGTTTCTCTTTGAGCGACGCCACCAGCCGGTCGCGCTCGCGGGTCGAGCGGCGTGACTGCAGCAACAAGAAGCGCAGGTCGCGGGCGGCTGCCCGGGTGCTCGGCTCGTTCAACAGCGCGTCGATGACCTTGCCGGCGGGCAGGGGGCCCGTCGTTCCAACGGACTGGCCAAACGGTGCGTCGGCGTCGGTGGGAAAGTTCGCGGGCGCTTTGCAGAAGGCGTTGAGGATCACGGGGCCGATGGGGGCCTGCACATCTTTGAGCTTGTCGTGCAGCTCGAGCAGCTCGGTGACGGGCAGCTCTTCGGGCACGGCGACGGTGACAAAGGCGGTGCGCGAGGCGTCTTGCAGCAGCTCTTCGATTCTGGCGGCGCGCTCGTAGAGGGCCCCGCGCTGCAAGACCTTCATGATGCCGCCGGGGGCGCGCAGCAGGCTCATGGCGTGGCCAGTGGCGTGCAAATCGACGACGACGGGGCCGTCGGCGCCGTACTTCTCGGCCACGGCGACGATGCGGCCGATCAGGGCCATCTCGGTGACCGAGGGGGCGGCCTTCAAAAAGATGCGGGCGACGCGGTTCTCGAACAGCAAATCGGCGACGGTCTTCGACGGCAGCGTCGACGCCGCGTAGTCGCGGATGGCGTCGTCGGAGCGCTGGTTGATGCCGAGAATGCCCGGCGCGACCTCGCTGATCTGCTCGGTCATGGTGCGCCCGCCCGGCAGCAAGCTCTGCCGCGTCGGCGCGTCGCACTCGAAGAGCACGGGGCGCAGGCCCAGCTCTTTGGCCCGCAGCGCCAGCGCCGCAGCGACGACAGACTTGCCGACGCCGCCCTTGCCGGTGACGAAGACGATCTGCCGCGAGGTCAAGACCTCGTCGAGCTTCGCCCGCGCCTTTCTCTCGCCGAGAACGTCTTGCGCAACCTCAACCAAGACCGAGTCCCATGTTCACAGGGGCAGTAGAGCGGTCGACAGCTCCGGCGTCAACGCTGCCGACGTCATTCGCGATCAGGGGGCGCCGCCAACGACGCCG
>JANNAY010000348.1:0-4143 GCA_031384945.1 Deltaproteobacteria bacterium | reverse complement strand
GGGCGTGAAGCTCGACAAGCCCGCGCCCTTCATCGGCCGGGCGGCGTTGTTGAAGGCGCAGGGCCAGCCCCTGCGCAAGAAGCTCGTGACGGTGGTGCTCGACGCACCCGATGTGTATGCGTGGGGCGGCGAGGCGGCGTTGCGGCCCCATGCGGGCACGGCCGTCGCGGTCGACCTGTGGGGCGAGCCGGTGGCGGCGCGTGCGTGGGACACATGGCCCTGAATGCCACGCCGAGCCTGAGCCGCGCGCCCGCCGTCTGCCGGGGGCCCCACTGCCCCCCGTTTTCGGGTGCCTGGGGGGCCTTCAGCGAGCGGGCGTCGACGAGCTCACTCGCAGACGCGGGCGACTTCGACGTCGACGCCTTCGCCTGCGTCGTTGCCGGCGCCGTAGCCTGTGACGATCGAGCCTGCGGCCGCGTCGACGCTGGGGGCGAAACCGCCGTCGAGACCCGCGCGCAGCGTCGTGGGCGCCGCCGCTGTCAGATCGCGGGCCAGGCGGCGCAGGCGGATCGAGAACGTGCCGTCGACGGTGGCGAAGTAGGCGACGTAGGCGGCGTCGCCGGCGCCGCCGAGTCCGGCGACTTGTCCGCGTTCGCCAGCGTCGCTGATGACGCGTGCGGGCACGACGATGGCGCCGGCGTCGTCGAGGGCGACAGCGACGAGCTGCAAACCATCATCGACGCCCTCTTGCCAGACGACGACGTAGCCCCCGTCGACGGCGGCGACCTGCGGCGAGCGGCCCGGACCGCGCCCGGTGCTCAACACGCGGTCGACCAGCGGCGAGCCGTCGGCGTCGGCGCGAAAAAACTGGATGTCGACGGCGTTGCCATCGACGTCGGTGCCGACCGCGACGATGCCCACTTCGCCGGCGTTGCCAGCGGCGATGTCGAGCTCGGCGAAGAAGCCGGCGGCGACGACGCTGTCGATGAGGTCGGCGCCGTCGCCATCGGCGTTGACGTCGTCGACGACGATGCTGTCGTCGTTTTGTCCGGTGGTGGTGGCGGCCATGATGAACTCGGCGCCGTTCCACACCAGCCGCGCTGGCGTCAGCGCGAAGCCCGAGGCCAGCTCGCGCACCAGCCGCGTCGACTTCACGACGATGCCGTCGTTGGTGATGGCGACCAGCGACACGCCACCGCCGAGGATCTGGCTGTCGGCGACGAGCACGCCGTAGCGCTGCTCTTCGGGCGCAAAGGCGATGTCGCGCACGAAGCTCGAGACGTCGGCGTCGTCGGCGGTGGCCGGCGTGCCATCGGTGAGCTGAACGGGCGCGCCGCGCGGCACGCCCGCGCCGCTCAAGCGGGTGAAGAAGACCTCGGTGCGCTCGAGCACCGGCGCCTCAAACACCAGCCCGATCTCGTCGTCGATCGGGTTGTAGGCGAGCCGCGGCGTCGTCGCCGCCGACGTGGCCACCGTCGCCGGCAGCGCCTCGCACGATCCGACGACGACGCAGCTGCCGTCGACGCAGAGGTCGTCGCCGCAGTCTTTGGCGACGCCGCTGCAGACGCCGCCGCTGCAGACGTCGCCCTCGGTGCAGCCGTCGCCGTCGCCGCAGCTGTCGCCGTCGCCGGCGCCGTCGCAGCCGACCACTTCTTCGGCCGCCGCCTGGGCCACGCACACGCTGGTCTCTCGTCCCGGCACGCGCACGCAGGCGAACGCGTCGCCGCAATCGCTCGCTCGTTCACACGGACGCCCCGGCAACAGCTCTTCACCGATCGGGCATCCCGCGCCGCCGACGACGACGACGACGACGACGGCGACGAGCCAACGGGCGGGCCAGAAGACAGCGCGCATCATTCGGCGTCCTGCGACAACAAGACGACGCCCGCGACGACGGCGCCGACCGCGACGACGCCGACGATGGCGGCGCCGTAGAGCAAGGGGACGCCGACGTCGTTGTAGGCTGTGCGGGCGTCTTCGACGGCGGCGTTCTCGTCGGCGAGGTCGACGACGAGGCCGTCGTCTTGGGTCTTCTCGTGCTGCGCCGACGTCGCCAACAGCGCCGTGCGCGCGCTGTCGTGTTGGAAGAAGAGCGCGCCACCACCGACAGCGAGGGCGGTGGCGACCACCGCGCCGACGCCGCCGCCGACGGCGACGACGAGACCGGGCGAGACGCCGGTCTGTGGCAAGAAGTCGTGCACCAGCTCGTCGACGGCGGCCTCGAGCTTCGGCGGCAGCTCTTCGAGGTTTCTCGCTTCGACGGTCGCTCGCCCGTGCGATCGCGCGGCGTGGGCGTCGAACAGGCTGAGGTTGACGACGGTGAGGGCGCCGAGGCGTCCGACGAAGCCGCTGACGACGAGGCGGGCGTCGAGGGCGCCGGCGATGTCGGCGAGGCAGCTCTCGTCGCCGGCGCAGCCCGCGGCCTGCTTCTCGCCTTCAAGGGCGACCATGTTGCGCAGGTCGTCGCCGCTGATGACCTCGAGGCCGGCCCGCGCGATGTCTTTCGCCACCAGCGCCGTGATCGAGCGGCGGTCTTCTTCGTCGACGTCACCGCCGAGGTCGAGCACGAGCACGCGGTTCTCTTGCTGCTTCTCCGGCCGCTGCTCCGCCTGCTCTTGCTCCTTCGGCGTCTCGCCGTGATGACGGCTGCCAGCGGCGGCGGCGCAGAAAAGCAGCAGGGCGAGAGACGGCATGCACCGTGTCTCGCCCCGTGCGTCGCCAAGGGAAAGACCCACCGCCGAGAATCAGGAATCCTCTTCGGTAGGTAGGGGCTCGCCCCCCGTCGAAGAACTACTGGGGCATGAACACGCGGAACTGGCGGCCCTGCGGATCGGCACCGTGGCCGAAGTCGGTGCCGTAGCGACCGCCGGTGATCATGCGCTGCACGTGGTCGCTGGCCTCGTTGCCGTTGCCGAGCGAGACCGTGACGTGGCCGTAGGGCTTGGCCGCGGAGCGTCCCCAGACGACGACGGCGCCGGCGGGCAGGTTGCGCAGGTCGCTGGCCGAGACGTTGACCTCGCGGAAGCGGTTGCTGGCCGCGAGCTGATCGGCCTTTTGGTAGGCATGGCCGCGGCCGGGGACGCCGACGCGGTTCAACGCATCGCTGACGCCGGCGGCGCAGTAGCCGACGGTGTTGCGGGTGCGGGCCGAGCGCTCAGCGGCCTGCGCCAGCTGGTTGCCAAAGGCGGTGCCGTTGAGGTTGCTGGCCGACGTCGTCGCCGCCGTCGATCCGGTGCCGGTGCCGCCGGTCGAGGCGGTCTCGGCGGGGATGCGGCGGGCCTGCGGGTTGTCGAGCGCCGCGAGGGTCTGGCGACCGAGCACGCCCGTCTGCTGGATGCCGTTGCTCTGCTGAAAGCGCTTGAGCGCGGCTTCGGTGGCGGGGCCGAATTTGCCGTCGACGGCGAGGTTGGCGCCCATGGCGTTCAAGCGGGTCTGCATGTCGCGCACAGACTCGCCGCCCATGCCGCGTCCCATGGTCGCGCTGCCGGCACGCACCTGCTCGGCGGACGGCGACGGCACGCCGTAGCGGGCGCCGAACGTCTGCGTGGTGGCCGCGTCAGGCGTCGACGACGGCGGCGGCGCGTTCGACGAACCGGTCGGCACGTTGATGGTGCGGTCGCTGGTGAGGCGGCCGAGCGAGGCGCGCAACTCGTTGGCGATGCCGGGGTTCAACTGCTCGAGCTCGGCGGCGTTGGTGTCGAACTGCTCGGCGAGCTGCGCGATGGTCATGCCGTTCTGCGCGGCGAAGCGAGAGACGCCAGCGTCGACCACGGCCTGCTGGCTCGTGCTCAGCGCCGACAGCTCGGCGGCGGGCGGCGCGCCCGCCTCTCCAGCGCCGCGGGGACACGTCTGGTGCGGCGCCCCTTCGGTCGGCGGCGTTGACGTCGGCGCGTCGCTCAGCAGGTTGTCGTAGTTGAGGGGGGCTGCAGCGGCCGGCGGCGGCGGTGCCGCGTTGCTGTTGCCGCAGTCGAGCTGCTTCTGCGCGGCGGCGGCGCGATCGAGGTCGGGCTGGGCCAGCACCTGCGGCGGCGCGGCCGGTGGCGGCGGCGGCGCGGCCGGCGGCGCGGACGGAGCGCAATTGCCCTCGGCGCGGGGGCGGTTGTCGGTTCTGACGTCGTTGCGGATGCCGTTGCTCATGCGGTGGACCTCAGCTGGAGAACGCGGCGCGACAAGTCAGTTTGGTTATCGGGTTCGCGCGGTCGT
>JANNAY010000325.1:0-2947 GCA_031384945.1 Deltaproteobacteria bacterium | reverse complement strand
CCAGGCCATCGAAGCCCGCGGCGACGTCGACGTCGTCGCCGCCGCCGACGGCGTGCTCAAAGACGCCACCGACTTCGCCGAAGGCAGAGAACGCGACGACGACCTCACCCTCGTCGTGATCGACCTGCACTGACCCCGCACTGAGCCGCAGTGACCCGCGCTGACCTGACGCGGGCATCCGTCGCCGATCTGGGCGCTGCACGTCGTGACGCCGTAGAATGAGCGGTCCGTTTTTGCTTCGGAGCGTTCATGCGCAATTTCACGCCGGCACAGACCTTCGCCGCCCTCGTCGTCGCCGCTTCTTGCTTCGCTGGCGTCACGTCGTGTCTCGAGCCCAACCCAGCCGGCGATCCGAACCCGCTGCCGTACTGGGTGCTCGAGAAGAAGCTGTTCGCGAGCGGCGATTGGTGGGTGCAGCGCACGGTGACGCAGGCGCCCTTCAACGCGGGCTTCACGTACATCGGCGACAGCGACTACTCAGACCGCGTTCACTTCAAGATCGAAGAAAATTTTCTCATCGCCTACCGCAGCGTCGACGTCATCGAGGGCGACGACCCCGACGTCTTCATGGATCCCGACAGCGTGCCCGCGCTGGTGTGGCCCATCTTGCGGCAGGTCGACGTCGTCGCCGGGCAGCAGATCGAGGCGCCCAACACACCCTGGTACGACCGCACCCACGTCGTCGTCGACTGGGCCCACGAGACCTCGGGCACGCTGCGCTTCTCGTTGGCCAAGGTCGAACAGTCGGGCCCGTCGTTTTGGGTGATGGAGCCTGATGACCAAGACGCCCCCATCTTCGACGACGACTACATCGACTTCACCACCCACGTCGTCGTCGCCCCCTCGGCCGAGATCGACGCCCGCACCGGCCGCGCCGCCTGCGGCCCCGGCGGCGCCCTCGACACCGCCTTCGTCGACGCCGTCAACTGCAGCGCCATGGACATCGCCTACCGCACCTCGCTGCGCCGCGTGCCCGACGTCGAAGACTACGAGAAGCTGCCCTCTGACAGCGCAGACATGCCGCCGACGTGGTTCGATCGCTTCTTTCGCATCGCGCGCCTGCACTACGACGACCAGTACGGGCTCACGCTGCTCGGCAAAGAGCGCCTGATGAGCCGCTTTCACCTGTGGCAGCGCAGCACCGACGACAACGGCGCGCCGCTGCCCCTCGCCGATCGCGTGGTGAAGCCCGTCGTGTTTCACCTGAACAACGACTTTCCCCCCGACCTCGTCGCTGAGGCGCAGGCCGCGGTCGACGCCTGGGACGACAGCTTCAGAGACACGGTGCACGACGCCCGCGCTGAAGAATGCGTCAGAGACGGCGGCGCCGAAGACGTCTGCGACGAAGACGCCGTCGTGCCCGACCGCGTACTCGTCTTGTGCACCCACAACCCGGTTGTGAAAGGCGACGACGCCCTGTGCGGCCGCGCCGGCGACGTCGTCAGACTTGGCGACCTGCGCCACAACATGTTGTTCTGGGTGTCGCAGCCGAGCGTCAACAAGCCCATCGGGTTCGCCTGGTGGACGCCCGACCTCAAGACCGGCGAGACCGTCGCGGCCAGCGCCAAGATCTTTGGACAAGGCATCGACAGCAGCGCGGCGTTTGCGCGCGACGCCGTGTTGCTCGCCACCGGCCGCCTGCAAGCCGACGACGTCGCCAGCGGCAGGTACCTCGATCCGCTGGCGGCCGATCTGCAGGCCTATGCCAACAACCCGTATCTGCCGCGCCCCGAAGACGCAGACACTGTCGGCGCCGGCGAAGACGACCTCGACGTCGACCGCCCCGTCGTCGACACCGCGCGCCCCGATCGCTCGCTGGCGCTCTACCGCGACGGCGCCCTCGCCCCCTTCGTCGGCAGCGACCTTGAGGCCCTCACCATCGACGGCGAAGCGCTGCTGATGGACGGCATGTCGCCAGCCACGCCGCTGTCGCAAGACGTCATCGACAGCGCCTCGCCGCTGCGCACGAGCTTCGCGGCCCGCACCACCGCACGCAGCGAGTTCGCCCTGCGCGTCGCCGAGATCGGCGGCGATCTCGATCTGCCGATCGACCCCGACCTCGGCGCCCTCGTCGACGAATTCGGCGAGGCCGGCGAAGACGAGATCTACCAAGAGGTGCGGCGTCGCTTCGCCCGCACCGTCATCACCCACGAGCTCGGCCACATCTTTGGCCTCAAGCACAACTTCGCCGCGTCGTACGACGCGCTCAACTATCCCGCTGAGTACTGGGTGAACCGCCGCAGCGACTGCACCGGTCCGCGCTACGACTGCCCGCTGTCAGACGGCGAGCGCGCCGCCCACCTCGACGACAACGCCTACGCCAGCGTCATGGACTACCACCCCAGCGCCAACGCCTATGTCGACGGCCTCGGCCACTACGACGACGCCGCCATCCACGCCCTCTACGGCGGCCTCGTCGAAGTCTTCAACGACGCGTCGTTGTCGGCGCCGAACACGCCATCGCGGCGCTTGCTCACCGCCATGATCGGCCGCGACCAGATCGCGCACGTGCCGCTGGTGCTCGAGCCCGACGACGATGACCCGCGCGGCATCCACGTCACCAGCGTGCACTACACGCGCTACCCGGCGGTGCTCGGCGACCTCGAGAGCCGTCGCTACATCTCGGCGCGCCGCCTCGACGGCACCGTCGACGACGAAGGCCGCTTCATGGTCCCCTACCTCACCTGCGCCGACGACCTCGAGGGCTACATGCCCTATTGCCTCTCGTACGATCACGGCGCCGATCCCTTCGAGGTCACCTCGAGCCTCATCAACTGGTTCAAGGCCTACTACCCGCTGAACTCGTTTCGCCGAGGTCGTTTGGGCTTCGAGCCGCGCACCTACGTGCGCGCCATGAGCTCCCGCGTGTTTCACCCGCTGAAGCGGTGGAACGATTGGCTCATCCACACCCACGTCGACTACGACGTCACCGACCCCGAGGCGTACA
>JANNAY010000303.1:0-1880 GCA_031384945.1 Deltaproteobacteria bacterium | reverse complement strand
CGATGACGATGACGACGACGGCGGCGACGCGCACCGCCGGCGACGACGGCGCGCGCACCGGCAACGACTCGGTGGAGATGGCGACCTGCGGCGGCGGGCCGATGAGGGTGTTGACGGTCTCGGGCGTCGGCGTGCGCCGCTGCGAGATCACCGTGGGGGCGGAGACGTCGACGGCGCCGGCAACGGCAACGGGACCGGGCGTCGCGAGCACGCCCGGCGCGATGGTGTCGGCCATCGTCGCGGCGGCGGGGTCGAGGCTCGAGCGCGGGCCGGCGCGATCGTCGCCGTACGCGAGCTTGCGCACGGTGGCGTTGCGGCCGAAGGGCGCAAAGGCTTCGGGCGGCAGCGCGTCGACGGCGTCGACGACGGCGGCGGCGGTGGCGAAGCGGGCGTTGCGGTTCTTGTGCAGCAGCTTGGCGAGAAATTCGTCGAGCGCGGGGTGCGGGTGCGCATCGCCCGGCACCACCGTCGACGCCAACGTTGGCGGCGCGGTCTGCGCATGCTTCATCAACAGCATCACCGGCGTCGGCGCGGTGAAGAGGGCGTCGTTGGTGAGCAGCTCCCACGTCAAGACGCCGACGGCGTAGAGGTCAGAGCGCGGATCGTCGAGCACACCCTCGGTGAACATCTCGGGGGCGATGTAGCCGGGGGTGCCGACGATGTGGCCCGCCTGCGTGAGCGGCTGCCCGTTGTCGTCGTCGTCGACGTTCAAGCGGGCGATGCCGAAGTCGAGCACCTTGACCACGTCCTTTGGTCCGCCGCCTTTGCTGAGGTCGGCGAGCATGACGTTGTCGGGCTTCAAGTCGCGGTGGACGATGCCGGCGCGGTGCGCGGCTTCGAGGGCGCGGCAGACGTCTTTGACGAGGTCGAGGGCTTGCCGCGGCGGCAGGCGCCCGCCGTTCGTGAGGCGGCTGCGCAGAGACTCTCCGGGCAAGAGCTCCATCGCCATGAACATCTCGCCGTCGTCGGTGCGGCCGAAGTCGAACAGCGTGACGATGTTCGGGTGCGCCAGCGTCGCCAGCGACTTCGCCTCGCGCTCGAAGCGCGACGACGCCGACGCGTGCTCGAGCAGCGTCGCGCGAATGAGCTTGAGCGCCACGCGCCGGCCGAGCGGCTCTTGCACCGCGACATAGACCTCGCCCATGCCGCCCTGCCCGAGCAGCTTCTCGAGCCGGTAGCGGCCAGCAACTGTCGTTCCCAAGCGTGACGTCGGCGGAGGCACGCGCGAACGTTACCAGCCGTTGTCGACGTCGTCCCGATCCTTGCGCGTCGCGTCTGGTGCGGCCTCGCGTCTGGGCTGGCTCGAAATCGGCCACCCGGGGTGACGTCGACGACGCGCGCTACCGTGCTGCGGCGGGGGGACGCATGCACCTGAGCGCGCAGCGTTTGGCGGTCTGTCGGTGGTGCGAGCGCGAGCGGCCCGCGTCGACGTCGAATTGCCCGGCCTGCGGCCCGCCGATCGTCGTGCGCATGGTGCACGACGGCGTCTTTGGCGGCCTCGTCGGCGTGCCTGTCGCCATCGTCGGTTGGCTCGGGTTGTGGTTCTCCGGACACCTCGACGCCGACCTGCAGCTCGCCCTCTACGCCCTGCCCGGGCTGATGGCCGTCGTCGGCGTCGTCGTCGGCCTCGTCGCCAGCGTCGCCTGGCGCGTGCGCGGTCGTCGTCGCGTGCGGCAGGTGCGCCGCGCTGCTGAAGCTTCTGCTGCTGCGTGAGCTGCGCTCAGCTCCGACGGCGGTTCGGCTCCTTCTCCTCCCCTTTCCCGCAGCGTCGGCGCGCAACAGCAGCCGAAGCGCCTTGCGTGCGCGACCCTGACAAAGCGCGCCCGCGGGAAAGGGGCTGGGGGATTGGGCAATTGCCGCGGGCGGCGAGGCGATCTCTG
>JANNAY010000281.1:0-2448 GCA_031384945.1 Deltaproteobacteria bacterium | reverse complement strand
CATGATCGACCTCGTCAGCGACACCGCCACCCGCCCCACTGCTGCGATGAAGCGCGCGATGACCGAGGCCCTGCTCGGCGACGAGCAGAAGGGCGAAGACCCCACCACCAATGCCTTTGAAGCGCGCATCGCCGCGCTGGCCGGCTTCGAGCGCGCGATGTTTTTGCCGTCGGCGACGATGGCCAACCAGATCGCCCTGGCGCTGCACGCGGGCGCCGGTGACGAGGTCATCGCGCACAAGACTGCCCACGTCGTGCACTACGAGGGCGGCGGCACGACGATGAATTCGCGGGCGCAGCTGTTCGCCATCGACACGCCCCGCGGCATCTTCACTGGCAAAGACGTCGAAGCCGCCGTGCGCGCCGATGATCCACACCACCCGCGATCGGCCTGCGTCGTCGTCGAGAACACCAGCAACGGCGGCGGTGGTGCGGTGTGGCCCCTCGACGTCTACGACGGCGTCGCCGCGGTCTGCGCGCAGAAGAAGTTGGCGCTGCACATCGATGGCGCGCGCCTGTGGCACGCGGCGACCGCGCTCAACGTTCCGCTGGCGCGGCTGACGAAGGGCGCCACCACCGTGCAGCTGTGTTTCTCGAAGGGCCTCGGCTGTCCGTTCGGGTCGGTGCTGCTGTTGTCGTCGTCGCAGTGGCCCAAAGCGCGCCGCTTCAAGCAGGCGATGGGCGGGGCGCTGCGCCAGAGCGGCGTCATCACCGCGGCGATGAATTACGCCCTCGATCACCACCTGACCCTGCTCAAAGACGATCACCGGCGGGCCACGCGCTTCGCCGACGGCGTCGCCGCCCTCCAGATGGGCGTCAGCGTCGAGCCGACCGAGACGAACCTCGTGTTTTTCACGACGTCACGCCCGGCCAAGCAGATGCTCGAGCTGTGCGCGTCGCGCGGCGTGCGCTTCGGCATGGTGGCGAAGACCGTGTCGCCCGAGCGCGAGCGCATTCGCGCCTGCTTTCACCTCGACGTCACCGACAAAGACGTCGACGCCGCCGTCGCTGCTGTGAAATCCGCCCTCGCTGCTTGATGATTCACCGCATGCCGAAGTTCTTGCTCTGCCTGCTCTTTGTTGTTGCTGGTGGCTGCGGGCCCGGCGGCATCAGCGGCGCCATCGACGGCGAAGAAGTACCCGGCTTCGCCACCGCCAGCTTCGGCATCGTCACCGCCGGCGGAGAAGGCGCGATCTTCGGCGCCGCCATGCCCGGCGACAGCTGCAGCGATGGCGCCGACGTCATCGCTGTCACCCTCGACAACGCCGACCGCACACCCGAAGAACGCGCCGCCGACGACGTCGACTTCATCAACGACCGCGTGCCCGAAGGCAGCTGGTACGTCTTGACCGAATTCATCGCCGTCGATCAAGACGACATCGAGAGCGGCACCATCGATCTTGGCGATTTCGATGAGGGTGTGGATTTCAGCTTCACCGTCTGTTTTCAAGACAATGAAGCGAGCGCTGACGGCGCTGCCCTCGACAACGGCGCCGACTGCTACAACGCCAAAGACGGCGACCTCGACGTCGAGCTCGCTGGCGACAGCGCCAGCTACCGCCTCAAAGGCCAGGGCATCGAGATGCACGACCTCGACGGCGACGCGCAGGGCGAGGTCGACATCGATCTCAACTTCAGCCGCTGCCCCGCCATCGACGCAGCCCTCGACGACCTCGTCACGCCGGCTGATCAGGGCGGCTGATCACGGCAGCTCGGCGAGCAGGTTGAGGTACGCGATGTAGCGGACCTCGGGCACGAGCCCGCTGTCGACGGCGTTCTTGATCGCGCAGCCCGGCTCTTCGCTGTGCAAGCAGTCGCGGAAGCGACAGGCGTCGACGACGACGTGAAAGCCGGGGAAGTAGCGGGCGAGGTCGTGGCGCTCGACGTCGACGAGGCCGTACTCGCGGATGCCGGGCGTGTCGACGAGCTCGCCGCCGCCGGGCAAGCGGTGCAGCGTCGAGACGGTGGTGGTGTGGCGTCCGACGCCGTTGGCCTCTGACAGCGTCTTCACCAACAGATCGATGCCGGGCAGCAGGCGGTTGAGCAGCGACGACTTGCCGACGCCGGAAGGGCCGACGAGCGCGCCGCGCCTGGGCAGGCCCGCGGCGGTCTTCTCGGCGAGAAATGCGGCGAGGGCGTCGACGCCGGTGCCGTCGGCGGCGGAGACGGCGAAGACGACCATGTCGCCTTTGACGCGGGCGGTGGCGGCTTCGATGACGCCTTCGGCGTCTTTGAGATCGACCTTGTTGACGACGAGAAAGGGCTCGATGCCAGCGGCGCGGGCGGCCACGGCGGCGCGATCGACGAGGCCGGCGCGGGCTGGTGGGTCGACGGCGGCGACGACGCCGACGACGTCGAGGTTGGCGGCGACGACGTGAACGCCGCCGCCCGGCGATCTTCGCAGCAGCGCGGTGCGGCGTTCTTGCAGCACCGCGCGTTCACCTTCGAT
>JANNAY010000276.1:0-1656 GCA_031384945.1 Deltaproteobacteria bacterium | reverse complement strand
GTCGAAGGTGCCGGCGACGACGGTGACGGCGGCGGCGTTGGCGCCTTCGCGGGCGACCACCTGCGTGGGCCGGTCGAGGATCGCGGCGAAGCGGGCGCGGACGTCGTCGACGATGGCGGCGTCGGCGTCGACGCGGGCTTCTGAGAGATCGGGCGTCCTTCTTTGAGATCCGTCGGTCATGGGAGAGATAGGTAGCGGAACGATCCCTATCTCTCGATCGCTTGTTGGCGCGTTGGACTGCGACGTCGACGCGGGCACGGCGGCTGCGTTGAGCAGGGGCAGGAGGTTCCCTGCATGAAAGAAATTGTCGCTGAGTTGAAAGCTGAGAAGTCCACCGTGTTTTCCGCGTGGAAGAAGCTCGAGGTGTTGGTCGGACGTGGGGCCGTGAAGCTCTTCGTCGCCGAGCCCGCGCTGACGCGGTTGCCCACCGGCGTCGTCGAGCTCGACGCCCTGCTCGATGGAGGATTGCCCCGCGGTCGCCTCGTCGAGCTCTTCGGTCCCCCCGGCGCGGGCAAGACCACGCTGGCGCTGCGCATCTGCGCGGCCGTGCACCGCGGCGGCGGCGTCGCTGCCATCGTCGACGTCGACCAGGGCATCGACAAGGGCTGCCTCGTTCGAGCCGGCGTCGATGGCGACAAGCTCGTGCTCGCGCGTCCAGAAGGCGGCGAAGCGGCCCTGCACGTCGTCGACGAATTGCTGAGCGCCGGCGCTGCTGACGTCATCGTCGTCGACTCTGTCGCGGCGTTGGTGCCGAAGGCCGAGCTGCTGTCGATCACGGGTGGGGCTGCGCCCGGCCTGCATGCGCGCTTGATGAGCCAGGCGCTGCGGCGCTTGACGTTGCAGGCGGCGAAGTCGGGGTCGGTCGTCGTGTTCGTCAACCAGCTGCGGCGCAACTGGGGCGAAGACGGCAAGGGCGTGGACGTCACCACCGGCGGCAACGCCCTGCCCTACGCCGCGGCGACGCGCATCGCGCTGGCGCGGTCGGGCACGACGACGCGGATGACGCTGGTGAAGGCGCGCTTCGGCATGCAGGGGCAGAGCGTCGTCGTCGACGACGCGGCCATCGCCGGCCAGCTCAAGCTCGTGGCGTGAGCGGGCTCGACGTCACAGCACCGATCATTGGGCTTCTTCGAGCTTGTCGATGAAGTGCTGTGGCGTCTTGCGCTCGTCGCCGCTGTCGACGACGCCGTCTCGGTGGCTGCCGCCGACGAGGACGGCGCGGCCGAAGACGTCGAACTGCAGCAGGTCGGAGCGTCCGTAGCTGAGGGGGACGTCGATGAATTCGAAGGTGCCGATGCCGGTGGCGCCGCCGTTGTACAGCTCGCTCTCGACGACGGAGCGGTTGGGGAATCCGGGCTCGCCGAGGGGCTGCGTGCCGCCCGAGACGAGCACTTGACCGTCGGCGAGGAAGAAGGCGGCCGGCCTGGATCGCGCTTCTTCCATCTCGTCGACGGCGACGAAGGACTCGGAGTTGCGGCTGTAGAGCTCGGCGGTGCGGGTGGCGCCGACGCCGCCTTCGAAGACGTCGCCGCCGACGACGAGGACGCGGCCGCCGCCGATGGCGACCGCGGCGTGGTCGCGGCGGGCGTGGACGGGGACGCCGGTGGCGACCACGCGGGGGTCGAGGGGGTCGGGGATGAAGATGTCGGCCGCGGC
>JANNAY010000224.1:0-3548 GCA_031384945.1 Deltaproteobacteria bacterium | reverse complement strand
CTACCAGGTAGAGCGCTCGACGGCGGCGGCGTTCGCAAAGATTCGCAAAGCCGCGGCGCGCGACGGCATCACCATCCCGCTCAACTCCGGCTTTCGCACCAACGCGCGGCAGGCCGAGCTCTACAACGGCTACATCCGCGGCCTGCCTGGCTACAACCCGGCGAACCCGCCCGGCTACTCGAACCACCAGAGCGGCGCCGCCCTCGACCTCGGTGTGCAGACCGCCGGTGACTCCGTCGGCGTCGGCTCTGTCTACAACTGGCTCGCCCGCAACGCCGGCCGCTTCGGCTTTCAGCGGATCGCCTCAGAAGCATGGCACTGGGAGTTCCAGCCCTTGATGCGCAAGTACGGCCTCTGACCGACGCCAGCGCCGACATCCATCTCGACGTCCGAGATTCCCAACCCGGGTTGTGAACCCCTCAACGCGACGCTGCTGCTTGCGTGCGCCCTGAATGAAACCTCAACGTCGACGCAGCGGCGATGGTGCTGCGGGTGCAGCGCCGCCGTCGCCGCCTTCTCCATCGTCGTCGTCGCCGACGGCCTCCGCGCACATGTGCTCGGCCATGCGGTGCGCGAGCGACTCGAGCAGGCGGATGTGCCTCTCGATCGCGTCGGCGTCTTCGCTGCTGGCGACCGCTTGCAGAGCGTCACTGGCCGCGGCGATGTCGTCGAAGTCGTCGTCGTCGAGGACGTGGCCATACTCTTCGAGACTCATGCGCGACGTGTAGAGCAGGCCCTCGGCGTTTCCGCGGAGGTCACGGAGCCTCTTCGTTGCTTCGAGAGCATCGCGAACGTTCTTCATGACGACGTCAGAAGGGCTGAAGCGCTCGGGATGGTTGCCGATGTCGTCAGCGCGCCGGTGGAGGGTCGCGCGCAGCTCGTCGTCGAGATCGTCGCGCGTCATGGGCGGATTCTACCGACGCACGCCGCGGACCGCGATGTGGGGCCAGCCCTTCAACCGCGCGACGTCAACCTCGGCGCCGGCGACGTCGGCGCCGACGGCTTTGGCTTCGTCGAGGTCCCAGCCCTGTCCCAACACCCAGGTGCGCAGGGCGGGGAACGACAGCGGCGCCACGCGCTTCAACGCCGGCAGCATGTCGAGAAAGCGGCGGGCGTCGTCGACGTGGCAGCCGCGGTCGACCTCGACGACGCAGAAGCGACCGCCCGGCTTCAACACGCGCACGATCTCGTGGAGGCCTTGCAGGCGGTCGGGCCAGTGCTTCAACGACGCCATGCTCCACACCGCGTCGAAGCTGGCGTCGGCGAAGGGCAGGGCCATCGCCGAGCCCGTGATGGCGCGGGCGCGCGGACCGAATTTCGCGAGGCGTTTGGTGGCGCGGTCGACGAGCAGCGGGCTGAGGTCGAGGGCCGTGACGTTGGCGCGCGGGTGCTGCTGCGCGACGAAGACGACGCCCTGGCCGCCGCCGGCGCCGACGTCGAGGACGTCGACGCTGTCGCCGACGAAGTCATCGAAGAGGCCGGCCATGGCTTTGGCAGCGGGGTCGCCGAGGAAGTGGTCGTAGGCGAAGGCTTCGACGGCGGAGTAGGGGGCGGTGACGTCTTTGGTGACCGAGCGCAGCGAGAACATCGCGTGAGTCTACGTGGGCAGCACCGGCGCGGGGCCGGTGCCACAACGTCGCGCTGGGATGCACAACCAGGGTTGTGAAGTCGCGGTCAGCCCTGAAAGGCGAGGGAGAGGGCTTCGTCGAGCGATGAGACGCGCAGGATGGTCATGCCGCGCGGCGCCGTCGTCGTCGTCGTGCCGGCGGTCGGCACCAGCGCGCGCAAGAAGCCGAGGCGGGCGGCTTCTTCGAGGCGGGCGTCGACGCGCGAGACGCCGCGGACCTCGCCGGCGAGGCCGATCTCGCCGAAGACCACCAGGTCGGGGTCGACGGCTTTGCCGCGCAAGCTGCTGGCCATGGCGATGGCGACGGCGAGGTCGGCGGCGGGTTCTTCGAGGGTGGCGCCGCCAGCGACGTTGACGAAGAGATCCATGCCCAAGAGCGAGAGGCCCGCGCGGCGCTCGAGCACCGCCGACAACAGCGCCACCCGGTTCGGATCGATGCCCGTCGTCGTGCGGCGCGGGTTGCCAAAGGCGGTCTGCACGCAGAGGCCCTGCACCTCGACGAGCAGCGCGCGGGTGCCTTCGACGGTGGCGACGACGACGCTGCCCGGCTGGTTGCGCGGACGCTCGGCGAGAAAGAGCGCGCTGGGGTTGTCGACGGGCACGAGCCCCGCGCCCTGCATCTCGAACACCGCCAGCTCTGACGTCGAGCCGAAGCGGTTCTTCGTCGCCCGCAACACGCGGTGCGGCCCGCCGCGCGACGACTCGAAGCTCAAGACGCAGTCGACCATGTGCTCGAGGGTCTTCGGTCCGGCGAGGGAGCCTTCTTTGGTGACGTGTCCGACGAGCAGGGTGGTGATGCCGCGCTGCTTCGCCAGCTGCATGCACCGCGTCGTCACCTCGCGCACCTGCGAGACGGTGCCCGGCGCGCCGTCGAGCTCGGGCGCGTAGACCGTCTGCACCGAGTCGATGATCAACGCCGCCGGCGCCACGCGATCGATCTCGCTGGTCACCGCCGTGAGGTCGGTCTCGGCGAGCAGATAGAGCTCGGGGTGCAGCGCCCCCATGCGGTCAGCGCGCAAGCGCGTCTGCGCCGTCGACTCTTCGGCGCTGACGTAGAGCACCCGTTGCCCGCTCATCGCCAACCGCTTGGCCACCTCGAGCAACAACGTCGATTTGCCGACGCCCGGCTCACCCCCAACGAGCACCAATGAGCCCGGCACCAGCCCGCCGCCCAGCACCCGATCGAGCTCGCCCATGCCGAGCTTGCGGCGCGGCACCTCGGTGATGTCGACCTCGGTGATGCGCACGGCTTTGCCGGCCGGCCGTGTCGCCTGCGTCTTCGACGCCTTGTTGACCGTCGCCGACTTCTCTTCTTCGAACGACGACCACGCGTTGCAGTTGGGGCACTTGCCCGCCCACTTGCGCTCGACGTGGCCGCAGCCGTTGCAGACGAAGCGTGTCTCGACTCTTGCCATCCCCAAGGGTCACCCGGCGGCCCGGTACTGTAAAGATGTTCAGTGCTCACGGCCGGCGGCGTTGCAGTTGACGTCGACGTCAGTAAGAGCGCGGCGTGATTGAAGAAGATGGCCGCGACGGCGACGAAGACGTCGGCGACGAAGACGAAGAAGAAGGCGACCTCGTCGACGAAAACGCCGACGCCAGCGACCCCCACGCGCTGCGCTGGCCCAAGGTCATGCCCACCATCTGGCCCGCGCCGCCGTCGTGGCCCACCGTCTTCGGACGCACCGCGCCCCTCGAGTGCGAGATCGGGTTTGGCCGGCCGCACTTCATTCAAGAGCGCAGCGTCGAGGTGCCCGGCCACGACGTCGTCGGCATCGAATGGAAGGGCCGCTGGCCCCGCAAGGTGTGGGAGAAACAGCGCAAAGGACAATACAAGAATGTGCGCGCGCTGCACGGCAACGCCTGGTTGTTGTTCGGCGCACTCTTCGCGCCAGCGTCCTTAGACCTGATTGTGTTGAAC
>JANNAY010000201.1:0-1917 GCA_031384945.1 Deltaproteobacteria bacterium | reverse complement strand
CGCCTTCTTCGCTTTGTGGTACAGGTGCATCGACGCTGACGACGCCAACTACGACGCCAACGACGACGCCAACGACGACGCCAACGACGACGCCAACGACGAAGACGGCGCCCGCGTGTTCGACGTCGAGCCGCTGCTCTGGCACTGGCGACAGCTGCGACCGCGCGCCCACGCCGGCGCCGGCGACGACAGCGTCGACGTCGGCGCCATCGTCGACGTGCTGCGCCGCCACCCCGACGCGCTGATCGCCCCGCTCACCGCCGTCGACGATGATCCGCGCGGGCGGCCGCTGCGGCAGTGCCTCGCCCGCGCCCTCGCCGACGCCTGCACGTTGGGGCTCGAGCAACAGAAGCTGCGCCACGGACTGCAGGCGTCACCGGCGTCGTTGAAGGCCGCGTTCTCGTCACCCGACGTCGCCAGAGACACCCTCGTCGCCGTCCGAGACGCCGCCGTCCCCTGCGTCGCCGTCGGCTCCGTCTCCATCGACGAGGCCGCCTACCGCGTCCCCGCTGGTGCCCACGTCGTCGTTGGCGCGGTCGCCCGCCGGCTGCAAGATCTGCTGAGCCCGTATGTGCGCCGCCTGCGCGTCGACCTCGCGCTGCTCGGACGCGACGGCGCCCTCATCGACGACGACGACGTCTACCGCGGGCTGTTGCGCTTAAACGCCCGCGAGCCCGGCTGCGTCGCCGAACGCCGCGGCCTGTCTGACGGCGGCAACGACGACGAATTCGGCGACGACGGCCGCGTCTTCGTCGTCGACTGCGCCCGCCTCAGCGACGACGGCGTCGACCGCCGCGCCCGCTCGCTGCTCGCACCGCTGAAAAAAGCCGGCGTCGTCATCGTCGGCGTCGTCGACAGCGCCGTCCTCTCGGCCGTGCTCGCCGCCGGCACCCCCACGTCGGTGCAGCTGCTCTGCCCGGCCAGCCAGACCCTGCGCCCCCGCGTCGTCGTCGACGGCTCCGGCTTCTCTTGCTTCGTCAACGCCCACGACGGCGGTGTCGACGGCAGCGGCGCCTGCCTCTCCGTCGTCGACAACAGCTTCGTCTCCGTCGACGACGCCATCGCCAGCGCCGTCGACGCAGCCTTTTGCGTCTCGGTCGTCGCCAAAGCGGGTGGTCCCGCCCCCTCGGTGCGGCTGGCCGCCCCCAAAGACGAGAGCGCGGTCGCCCTCGAAGCGCTGGCATCGATGGTTCCCGCGCGCCGTTCTTGAAGGGGTTGATGTAGAAGCAGGGCCACGTGGCAGCAGACGTCCGCACCGACGAGGACCTGATGGCCGCCTACAAAGGCGGCGAGGTCTCTGCCTACCGCGTGCTCGTCGAGCGGCACCACGCGCCCGTCTATCGCTTCTGCTTGCGGGCCCTGCGCTCGCCCGAGCACGCCGCCGACGCCGCCCAAGAGGTGTTCTTGCGCGTCGTCAAACACGCGCCGACGTGGGAGCGCAAGGCGAAGTTCACGACGTGGCTCTACACGATGGCCCGCAACTTCTGCATCGACGAGGCGCGCAAGGGCCGCTTCCGCCGCACCGAGTCGCTCAACGAAAAAGTCTCGAAAGACGACGACGGCGGCGACGAACGCCTCGACCGCGTCGCCTCTGAGGTGCCGCAGCAAGACCGGCTCGCTGACAACACGCGGCTGCGCAAGGTCATCGACACCGCCGTCTCTGAGCTGCCCGACGAGCAGCGGCAGGTGTTCTTGCTGCGCGAGGTGAGCGGGCTGCAGTTCAAAGACATCGCCGACATGACCGGCGTCGGCGAGAACACCGTCAAGTCGCGCATGCGCTACGCGCTGGCGTCGTTGCAAAAGCGGCTCGCCGCCGCGGGCTTCACCGGACAGGCGTCCGCCGACGCGCCCAAGACGGGGCCGCCCACAGACGGCTGAGGGGGCCGGGCAGGTCGCCTGTCCCCCTGCCCCGATCGG
>JANNAY010000198.1:0-4728 GCA_031384945.1 Deltaproteobacteria bacterium | reverse complement strand
GGCGCGACCGTCTTCGCAAGAGTTGGCGTCGTTGAGGTCGCACTGCGCGCCCGAGACGATCTGCAGCGTGAAGCAGCTGTAGCCGCGCGGGCAGGGGTTGGTGACGTCGTCACAGCCAGAGCCGCCGCAGAAGAAGCCTTGGCAAATCTTGCGTCCGGGGTTGCCAGCGTCTGTCTCGCACGTGCCGCGGTCGCAGTCGTTGTCGCTGTTGCAGACGCTGGGCTCGACGCTGCTGTCGATGAGGCAGTCGTCTTGGCCGCAGCCGGCGCCGCCAGCGCCGCCGACGCACGCGAAGAGATCCTGGTCACATGTTTCGTCTGGCGCGCAGTCGGTGCTGTCGAAGCAGAACGTGCCGCCGCCGAAGTCATTGGGGTTGCACGTCGAGCAGAGCTGGTCGCGCAGCGCGTGGTCGCGGCAGCGGTTGTCGGCGCCGCAGAGCTGTCCGAAGTCGCAGAACGAGTTCTGGTTGCAGGCGCCGACCGTGGCGTCGCACTGGCCGTTGATGCACGGGTCGCCGAGGTTGCAGTCGCCGTTGTCTTGGCAGCCGGGCGTGCACTCGTTGCTGTCGCAGTAGCTGCCGTACGGACACTGGCTGTCGAGCACGCACTGCACCGACGCGGAGAGCGTGAGGCAGCCGCCGGTCGTCGTGTCGCAGATGGCGCTGGGGTTGCCATCGTCGCGGCAGTCGTTGTTGTTCAAGCACTCGAGCTTGAGCTGGCAGCCGCCAGCGGCGTTGCAAAACTCGGTGCTGTCGCAGGCGTTGTCGTCGATGCAGATGCACTGGCCGCGCGGCACGTTGCACGTCTCAGACGTGCCGCAGTCGAGGTCGCTCTTGCACGTGCCGGCGGGCACCACGGGCGCCGACGGGCAAGCCGCCGTCAGGGTGGCAACGACAACGGCGGCGAAGAGGCCGGCGACGCTGCCGATGCTGCCGACGCTGCTGCTGGGCCGCCCGCAGGGCAAGGAAAACAAAGGCCGGTTGGAAAGCTGGCCGACGAAGCTGGTGGGCGCGGCAGGAGCGCCATGTTGGGTGCTCATGATCAGTTCGCGCCGTCGCAGGTGCTGCCTTCGGGGAGGACGCCGTAGGTGATGATCACCTCGGTGTTCGGGGCCGGGATGCAGGCGCCGCCGAAGCGCACCGAGCTGGTCGCCTGCTCCCACTCCCAGATTTCGCCGCGGGGTTGGAGCGTGGGCGCGCTCTGGCCGATGCACTGGGCCTTCACGCACATCGGACCGTCGAGGGCGCCGTCTTGTTTGCCGTCGCCGTCGCAGTCGATGTTGATCTCGTCGCCGCCGTCGAAGATGACGCAGTCGCCGTTGCCGTTGATGCGCGTCGCCGCCGAGATGGTGAACTTGCGCAAGAGCCCGGCGGCGTTGGCGCCGAGGGCGTCGAGGGCGGTGCTGTAGTCGGCCTCGCACATGTTGGCGATGACGCCGCCGGTGCGGCACGCGAGCTCGATGTAGCGGCCGCCCAATTCGGCGAAGGCGGCGTCGTCTTGCGGTCCAGCTTCGACGTCGAGGCAGCCGTTGCCGTTGAAGTCGCGCAGGGCCTCTTTGACGGCCGCGGCGCGCACGTCGTCGTTGCCGGGGTTGTTGTCGAACGTCGTCGCCAGGATCTCGCAGACCTTGTCGATGGGCGCCGGGGGGTTGTCGGTGGGGTAGCCGGTGATGGCCGCGACGGCGACGTTGTTTTCGTTGCCGGCGGCCTTCAGGCCCTCGAACAAGCGCTGGTAGTAGCGCACAGGCGAGCCGTCGGCCTTGGCGCCTTCTTCTTCGTCGGAGACGAAGACGATGTAGAGGCTGGCGTCGTCGCGGGCGAAGCCTTCGTTGCCTTCGGGGACGACGTGGTCGGGGAAGCCGTTGGCGTCGATGTTGCGGGCGCCGAGGGCGGCGGCGGCCTGCGTGAAGCCCTCTTCGAACGACGAGCCCTCGACGCCCACCTTGATGAGGCGGCGAAACACCAACTGCGCCGGGCAGTCGGCGGCGAGGCGCGCTTCTTTCGCGGCTTCAGAGCCGAGCTGGCTGACGTCGACGCTGGGGTCAGAGCAAGGGACGTCTTTGGTGATGAAGCGGCAGGCCGTGCAGTTCTCGACGGCGGGACCGTTGTACTGGCGCAGCGTGCCGCCCTCGCTGGGGTCAGAGGTGATGACGCCGATGTGGTAGTCGACCTGCGAGATGATCAGCTGGTTGAAGAACTGGTTGAAGCGGTCGGCGACCTTCTCTTGCTCGGCGGCCATCGAGCCCGAGTTGTCGATCATCCAGAGAATGTCGACGCGCGCCGCGCCCTTCTGCGTGAACACGTCGGGCTGCTCGGTGGGCTGCTTCTGCGGCAACAGCGGGTCGCCGCAGTCGCGGCAGCCGGCGGCCAGAGCAAGGGTCAAGACCGGGACGAGGACGCGGGGCAGGCGCATGAACCCTCCAAGGGCGGCACGGACCTGAATTGTGTGCCGCGTCGGGGCCCCGCTGACAACCCGATCAACCACCGATCAGCCGCCGATCAGCCAGCCGTGTCGACGCGACCTGCAGATCGCAGGTCCGCTCACCCAGGATCGCAGTAGCGCACGCTGACGGCGCTGCCGGCGGCGGGCACGCAGGCGCCGGTGAAGCGCACCGACGACGTCGACCCCTCGAATTCCCAGACGCTGCCGCGGGGCTGGGCCACGGGTTCGGCGTCGCCGTCGCATTGGGCGACGACGCAGACGCTGCCGTCGACGGCGTCGTCCACGCAGCCGCTGTCGTCGCAGTCGAGGCCGCCTGGCCCCGACGGACAGCTGCGCACTGGCTCGGAGATCGTGAACTTGCGGCGCAGGCCGGCGGCGGCGACGCCGAGGTCGTCGAGGGCGTTGGCGTAGTCGGCGTCGCAGAGGTTGGCGACGACCCCGCCGGTGCGGCAGGCGAGCTCGAGGTAGCGGCCGCCGACGTTGGCTTCGGTGTCGTCGGTCTGGCAGCCCGGTCCGCTGCGCAGCGCCTCCGTGACGCGGGCGGCCCGCAGGTCTTCGTTGTTGGGATCGCTGTCGAACGTCGTCGCCAGCACCTCGCACAGCAGGTCGAGCGACACCGGCGGGTTCTCTTGCGGGTAGCCGGTGATGGCGGCGACGCTGACGCGGGCTTCGTCGCCGGCGGGATTGAGCCCCTCGAGGGCGCGTTGAAAGTGGCGCACCGGGTCGCCGCCACCGGCGGATTCGTCTTCGTCGCTGACAAAGACGACGACGAGGGCGGCGTCGTCTCTGACGAAGCCGGCGTTGCGTCCGTCGAGGGCGTCGACGGCGGTGGCGAAGCCTTGTTCGAAGCTGGCGCCGTCGACGCCGACGCTGACGAGGTCGACGAAGACGGCTTCGGCGTCGGCGACGCCGCGGTCGAGCACGGCGCAGCGGTCGCAGCCGTCGACGACGCCGTTGAATCCGCGCAAGGCGCCGCCTTCGCCGGCGTCGGTGGTGACGACGCCGATGTGGTAGTCGACGTCGGCAGCGACGAGGTGGGCGAAGAACACGCCGAAGCGGTCGGCCAGCTTCTCTTGCTCGAGCGCCATCGAAGAGGAGTTGTCGATGACCCAAAGGATGTCGACCCGCGCCGCCTCGACCTGTGTGAAGACATCGAGCTGGTCGGGGGGCAGTGGCGGCAACGGCTCGGGCACGTCGCAGTTGCGGCAACTCGCGAGGGTGAAGAGCAGGGGCGCGAACAGGGCGACGACGACGCTGCGCATGCTTTGTTGTGCCGTGCTGCTGGGGGCCGCGCAACTCGCTGTGTCGTCGTGTGCGTCGTTCGGCGCCACGCCCAACGGCGATCGTTTGGCGCGGTTCGAGCGGTCGCCGCACTTCGACGGCCACCGGTTTTGGAACCGCGAGCCGACCTACCTCGTGCAGCAAGCTGCCGACGTCGCTGATGTGCAAGGCGACTTCTTCTTCGGCACGCAGGTGAGCCGGCCGATCTGTGTGCTGCCGACCGCGCCGGTGTCGGCGACGACGACGACGTGGGCGGCGGCGCCGGCGTCGGGGCTGCGGGTGACGTGGCTCGGGCACTCGACGACGGTGATCGAGATCGATGGGCTGGTGGCGCTGACGGATCCGCAGTTCTCGACGTGGGCGTCGCCGTTCGACGTCGGTCCTGCGCGCTTTCAGCCGCCGCCCATTCCGTTCGAGCAGCTGCCCGCCGTCGACGTCGTCGTCATCTCGCACGACCACTACGACCACCTCGACATGGGTACGGTGCAGCGCATCGCGGCCGAGCGTCCGTCGACGTCGTTTGTGGTGCCGCTGGGCATCGGCGCCCACCTCGAGCGCTGGGGTGTGCCCCTGGCGCGCATCACCGAGCTCGACTGGCAGGGCGAGGTCACGGTCAAGGGTGTGCGCGTGGTGTCGACGCCGTCGCGGCACTTCTCGGGGCGCGCCCTCGTCGACAACAACCGCACGCTGTGGACGTCGTGGGTGCTGCGCGGTCCGCGGCACCGCGTGTGGTTTTCAGGCGACACGGGGCTGACGCCGCAGTTCGAGAACATCGGCCGCGAGCACGGGCCGTTCGACGTCGCGCTCGTCGAGATTGGACAGTGGAACGCCGCCTGGGGCTCGATTCACCTGGGGCCGCGCGGGGCGCTGCGCGCCATCGAGATGGTCAATGCGCGCCGGTTGTTTCCCATTCACTGGGGCATGTTCAACCTCGCTGTGCACGATTGGAACGAGCCGATCACGACGACAACGTCGCTCGGCTCGGCCCGCGGCGTCGACGTCATCG
>JANNAY010000115.1:0-1758 GCA_031384945.1 Deltaproteobacteria bacterium | reverse complement strand
CATGCCGCTGCGCGCGGTCGGCAGCAGGTACGGCGCGTTCGACATCGACTCCATGCCCCCCGCGACGACGATGTCGGCGTCGCCGCAGGCGATGGCCTGGCGCGCGAGCATGACGGCCTTGAGGCCCGAGCCGCACACCTTGTTGATGGTCGTGCACGGCACGCTGCTCGGCAGACCGGCACCCAGCGACGCCTGACGGGCAGGGGCCTGGCCGACGCCGGCGGTGAGGACCTCGCCGAAGATGACTTCGCTGACGTCTTTGACGTCGACAGCGGCTTTGGCGAGCGCTTCTTTGATAACGATGGCGCCGAGCTTCGGCGCCGTCAGCGACGACAGCACGCCTTGAAACGAACCGATGGGGGTGCGGACCGCAGAGACGACGACAACGTCACGCATGGGAAACTCCTGGGTCTCCTTCGTTAGCGATCGGAAACCGACCGGGCAACGGCGTCGTCGTCGTCAAACTGAGGTGGGGCTCAGCCCGTGATCAGCCCGTCATCAGCGCGGCGGCGACGGCACCTGCGGCGTCTTCGCCTTCGACTTCTTGATCTTGACGGTGTCGACGGTGTCTTCGACGACGCCGTGTTGGGCGAGGGCTTCGTCGATGCGGTCGTCGACGGGGATCTCTTCGATCTCCATCTTTCGGGCGAGATACTCGCCGCCGAGGGCCTCGGCGACGTCGTCATCGAAGACGCGCTCGGCTTCGGGAAAGATGTCTTCTTCTTCTTCTTCGATGTGGTGCTCGAGCTGCTCTTTCAAGACCTCGAGCTTGGCGTCGACCTCGTCGTCTTCGAGGTTGCCGCACAGGTCGTGCATCAAGCGGGCGACCGAGAGGTGCTCTTCGCGCGCCTCGCCGATCATGTCGGCGGTCGCTTTGTTGTCAGCGAGGCGGTCGTAGAGAATTTCTTCTTCGGCGGCAGCGTGGGCCGTGAGCAGCTCGAGCACCTGCTCGATCAGCTCGTCGCGTTCGGCGCCGACGGTGTCGATGGCCTTCGTCAGGGTCTTCAGCACGGCGACGTGTTCGGTCTTCAAGATGTCGTAGATGCTCATGGGGTCCTCCAGAAAGTTGCGTGGCGTGGCTCAGCCGGCAGCGGCGTCGAGGGCGAGGCAGGGGTGTTCGGCGAACCACCACAGCGTGTTCTCCACCTCGGCCACGAGGGGCACGCGGGCGCGCAGCAAGCCGCCGCAGAAGACGGCGACGGCGTCGTCGCCTGCGGCTTCGGCGATCAGGCGCAGCGAGAGGGCGACGTCGACGCCGTGGCGCAGGCCGAGCAGCGTGGCCCGCCACGAGCGCTCGCTGCTCCACAGGCGATCGACGACGAGCTCGCGCACTTGCGAGAAGACCACGCCGAGGCCGCGGGCCTTCGGTGCGAGTGTGAAGCCGCGCTCAGCAGCGAGCCCGTGCAAGATCGCGAGCGACGCCCGCGCCTGCCGCGACAACGTCCACAGCGACGTGCCCGGCAGGTGGTCGCGGTGGCGACGCGCCTCGCGCTCGCAGTGCAGCTCGGCTGACGTCTCGGCTTGGAAGAGCTCGGCCATCAGCGAGCGCATGAGCGCCGCGCGGGCCACAGCGGCGTCGTCCGGCACGAGATAGAGGGTGGTCATGACGCTGACGTGTGCACCCGCGATGCCGGGTTCGCGCGCCGTTCGCGTACGTCACGACGCCACCGCCGCGCTCCCGCCGTCAGCTTTGTTGTGTCAGCGCGAGGCGCCGTGGCGGATCACGACAAGAATCAGCCCAGCGCCGGCGTCAGCAGC
>JANNAY010000113.1:0-1512 GCA_031384945.1 Deltaproteobacteria bacterium | reverse complement strand
GCCGGCGCCAGAGCCTGCGCCTGCGCTGATGCCGTGGGGCAAGCGCACCTATGAGCCTGCGCCGGGCTGATCCAGCTCAGATGCCGAAGTCGAAGACGCCGGCGATGGTGAAGGCAGGGGCGAAGAACAAGCCGGACGGCGCCTTTCCTGTACACTCGGTCGCGATGTCGCCGGCTTTGAATTCGTTGAATGGATTGCGGCCCTGCTGCGCCCCTGCACCTTGGGGACCGGTCACCGCTTTGCCGTCGGTGCACAGACCCTCGCCGTCGCCGTAGTCGGTGTAGCGAAAGGGCTCGAGACCGGTGTGGCGGAAGGGCAGATCGATGCCGAGGGCGAAGTTGGGGGTGACGAAGTATTTGAGGTCGAAGCCCCACTGAAAATAAGATCCTTGGTAGGCGTAGTCTTCGCCGCCAATCATGTATCCGCCGCCGATCGAGAAGCCGAGATCGAACGGTCGGTCGGTCCATTTGGTGGGACCGACGACGGAGAGCGCGGGCAGCTCGAAGTCGGGGGGCAGCACGTAGGTGAGCACCTCGAGGGGCGTCACGCGGGCGACGCCGCCGGCGAAGCCGATGCCGCCGGGGTCTTGTCCGACGCCCCAGAATTGGCCGGCGAACTGCGCTTCGGCGCCCGCCCAGCCAAACAGGTTGAGGCCGATCTTCAGGCCAGGCGAGAACGAGCTCTCAGGAAATTCGCCGTTGCCGCCGTCGCCGCCGGTGGGGTCGGCGTCTTCGACGACGATGTCATCGGTGAACATGATGGCGTAGCCAGGGTCGAGCTCGAAGTAGAGGCCGCCGTGGCGGGCCGCTGCTGGCGCCGACCAGGCAGCGGCGACGACGACGGCGGCGAAGAACGAGAGTGAAGGGGCGCGCATGCGCGGGCTTCTGCCTCTGCGTCGACGTCGACGCAACAGTCTGCCAAGAGCCTGCGCTCGCGGGAGGATGGGCGATGGGCTTCGACGTGCGCGCGCAAGACACCCTCGTCGCCCTCGCCACGCCGAAGGGACGCAGCGCCATCGCCGTCGTCCGCGTCGCCGGCCCCCGCGCGTTTGCGCTGCGCGACCTGCTGTTTCGCCGCCGGCGCAGCGGGCCCATCCCGCCCTTCACCGCCGTCCGAGGCGACGTCGTCGTCGACGGCGCCGTCGTCGACGACGCGCTGTGCGTCTCGTTTCCGGCGCCGAAGAGCTACAGCGGCGACGAGATGGTCGAGCTGTCGCTGCACGGCTCGCCCCTCGTCGTCGACGTCGTCGTCTCGGCGCTGTTGGCGGCGGGCGCGCGGGCGGCCGAGCCGGGCGAGCTGACCTTGCGTGCCGTGCTCGCCGGACGCCTCGACCTCGCCGCCGCCGAAGCCGTCGAGGCCGTCGTCGGCGCCCGCTCTGTCGTCGCTCTCCATGCGGCACAGCGGGCGCTGCGCGGTGGGCTCGGCGACAAGCTGAAGGCGCCGCGCGACGCCCTCGTCGACGTGCTCGCTGAGCTCGAGGCGCGCCTCGACTTTCCTGACGAAGACCTGGGC
>JANNAY010000104.1:0-8415 GCA_031384945.1 Deltaproteobacteria bacterium | reverse complement strand
CGACACCGCGTTGCGCGGTCCGGCAAAGACGCCGCCGCGCAGCCCGCCGCGTTCGGCGCCAGTGACGACGTCGACGCCGACGCGGAAGCCGCTGGGCGGTCCCACGCTGGCGAAGCCGATGGCCGGCAACATCGGGGCGCTGCCGCTGCGGTCGTCGCCGCCGACGCCAACGCCGCCCAACACGCCGAGGCGGGCGACAAAGACGGGGTCGACGTCGTCACAGCCAAACGGATCGCAGCCGAGCGGCTCGGGTGTGTACCGCTCATTGCGCTGCCGCCGGTCGCGCGGTGGCCGCGAACGCTCTCGCTCCGTCGGCGCCAACGCTTGATCGAGCACGTCGTCGAGTCCGTCGTCGAGTCCGTCGTCGACCTCGACGTCGCCGCGGCCGTCGACCGCGTCGTCGACGTCGCGGCCGACGTCTTTGCCGCTGCTGGCGACGACGACGCGGGCGGCATCGCGCGCAAAGGCGTCTGCGCGCCCGCGTCCGCGCCGCCGCGGCCCCACGACATCACAAGGCCCGATCGATTGCTGCTCGCAGGCGCAGAACGCGGGCGCGTCGGCAGGATCGATCTTCAACCCGGGTTGTGCATCTCCGCGGCCCTGCGCCGTGATCGCTGGCGCGACAGGACAGCGCCAACGACGGGGGCATCGGCCGCCAGCAGCCACCGCCCAGCGCAGACGACGTTGACGAGAGAGAGACGACGAAGACGGCGTCTGTGAAGGCGGGCATGTGCAGGTTCCACCCGCCAACTCGCGGAACGTTTCCGACGGCAAATGCACGGCTCGGCTTCTTCTGTTGCTCGCTCCGTGAAGGCCCCCCAGGCCCCCCCAAGCCGGGGGGAAGTCGCGAATGACGAGGCAGGATCGAGTGCTGAGCGCTCGACGATGCCGCGGGGTTCGATTTCCCCCCGGTTTCGGGGGGCCAGGGGGGCCTTCAAAGAGCGGGCGTCGACGAGCTCTCCCAAAACGACGCTGCCCCTGCGCCGACATGCTCGGGGCAGGGGCAGCCTCACAACTGATGAAGGCGGATCAGCCGCCTTCGGTGCCGGACCGCTTGGCTTCGCGCTCGAGCTCTTCTTTGTACGTGACGCTGTGGCGCGTCCACGGACGGAGCTTCAAGCGGGCGTAGCCGATGGGCTCGTCGGTGCCTTCGCACAGGCCGTAGGTCTGGTTCTTGACCTTGTCGAGCGCGCGCTCGACCTCGCGAAGCAGCTTTGCGTCGCGATCCATCAGGCGGGTTTCGAGGGCGACTTCGGCGTCTTCAGACGCCTGGTCGGCTTCGTCGCCTTGACGCGTTTCGCCCTGGGCAGAGCCCTGGCGACGGGTGCGCAAGGCGTCCATGAGCTCAGCACGCTTCTCTTCAAGCATGGCGACGAGCTCTTTCACCTGGGCGGGTGTGAGGTCCTTTTCACGGGGACGGGCTGCCATGACTTCCTCCGGGCATCACAGGGCGCGGGAACATACGCGCGAGCCGGTGCCTGCGCAACGAAGAGTGTGTGACGGCGAGAAAGAGCGCGCTCAGATCTGTGCCTGCGACACAGAGACACCAGCGGCGGTGACGACGACAGACCAGTACCATCGGGGTCGATGCGCGCCTTTTTCTTCTTCGCCGTCGTCTGCGCCGCTGTCTGGGCCGCGGGCTGCCAAACCGTCGCGCCGACACCGGTTGTTCGGTCACTTCCGACCGACTTCGACGCCGCCGGCCCTGTCAGCGTCATCGCCAAGCCGCAGACGCCCTCCGAGGCAGGCCTGCTGATCGCTGAGGCTGTCGACCTGCTGCAGCGGCGCGAGGGCGCTGCGGCGCTCAAACGGTTCGAGGCGCTGCTGCGCTGCGATTTTCTCACCGAGCGGGGACGCGCCAACCTCTACTGGCTGGCCGCCGAAGCCGCCCGCGGCGTCGACGACGTCAAACACGCCGACGCCCTCGCCGGCTACCTCGTCGCTGCCTCCGTCGTGCCCGTCGACCCCGAGATCCGCGACAAGATCGGCCGGGCGCGCGCCATGTTGCTCGCCGACAAGGTGCAAGGCGGCAGCGCCGGACGCTCACCCGACCACGCCATCGTCGTCGACAACGCTGGCGAAGCCGACTCGCTCGTCGCCCAGCTGGGATGCGGGGCGCGCAACCGATCTCCCTACATTGAACGACATGGGCTGGTGACCGTCGGCGTCAGCGACGACGATCAGCCTTCGCCGCGGCGGTTGCTCTGCACCGAGAACGGCGACGAGCTGGTCCTGTGGTTCCGCATCGACGACTGACGAAAGCAGCGGCGACCCCGATCACGGGCTAGGGTCGACGACGATGAGACTTCTCCTCCTGCTGTCGCTGTTGGTGGCGCTGCCGGCGCTGGCACAGAAGAAGCCCGCGCCACCAGCCGCGCCGCTGACGTCGACAGAGGCGCTGGCGCTGGCGCAGAAGCTCTACGACAGCCTCGAGTACGACAAAGTCGCGCCGCTCGCTGTGCAGGCGCTGGCCGATCCGAAGATCACGCTCGACGACAAGCTGACCGCCTACCAGCTGCAGGGCTCGGCCCTCGCCATCATTGGCGACCCGTCGTCGGCCGAGCGTCCGTTTCTCTTGCTGCTGACCGTGCGCCCCGGCTTCACCCTCAGCGACGACACGCCGCCCAAGATCAAGGCCGTGTTCGCCAAGGTGAAGGGCGAGTTCGACGAGGTCAGAAAGGCCGACGAGGCGCGGCTGCGGCGCGAGCTGGCCGCCACCATCGAGTTCGTCGGCGCGCCGCCTGCCTCGGCGGTGGGCGGGCGTCCGCTCAAGTTCGAGCTCGGCGTCGCCGACCCCCGTGGCGTCGTGAAGACCGTGCGCGTGCAGTACCGCAAGCGCGGCCCTTCTTCTGGCGACGGGGCCGAGTTCTTGTCGCTGCCCCTCGCGCGTGACGGCAAGGGCAGCTGGGCCGGCCTCGTGCCCGGCGAGTGGACGGCCTCAGACACAGGCTTCGTCATGGACGTCGTCGTTGTCGCCGCCGACGCCAGCGGCCCGCTGCGCCAGCTGGGCGATCCCTCGCCGCTGAGCGTCGACGTCGCGGCCGGCCAGGTCGACCGCACCGCGCGTCCGGTGCCGTTGTGGGTGCTTGGCACCTCGGCGGGCGTGACGGCGGCGGCGCTGGCGACGTCGGCGGGCCTCGCCGGCGTGACCGTTTGGCAAAACGCCGACTACCACCAGAAGCTCGACGCCAGCACGCCTGAGAAGCCCGCCACCGGCGCTGACATCGTCGCCCAAGAGCGGCTCGGCTCGTCGCTCAACCTCGCCCAGACCGTCGGGTGGAGCGTCGCTGGCGTCGGCGTGCTGCTCACCGGCGTGCTGGCGCTGTTCACCAACTGGAGCGGCGAAGAAGCCGTCACCGACGCTGGCCCCGACGCTGTCATCGCGGCGGCGCGCTGAAGCCATGGCCGACCCTGCGTCCCTGATCTTTGGCAAGTACGAGCTGATTCGACGGCTCGCCCTCGGCGGCATGGGCGAGGTCTTTCTCGCGCGGCAGACCGGCGGCATCACCGGCGCCGAGCGGCTGGTGATCTTGAAGTCGCTCTTGCCCGAGCTCGCCGAGCAAGACGGCTTCGTCGATCAGTTTCTCGACGAGGCCCGCGTCGCCGCCAAGCTCAACCACCCGAACGTCGTGCAGATGTTCGAAGCCGGATTGTGGAACGGCGTCTACTTCATTGCAATGGAATACATCCGCGGCGAGAATCTCTCGCGCATTCAGAAGCAAGCAAAAGCGCGCGGCATGCCGCTGCCATTGCACATCATTGTCAAGATCGGCCGCGATGCGCTCCTGGGCCTCGGCCACGCCCATGCCGCCATCGATGACCAGACGGGTCAGCCCCTCGGCGTGGTGCACCGCGACGTGTCGCCGCAGAACATCATGGTGCGTGTCGACGGCGTCACCAAGGTCGTCGACTTCGGCATCGCCAAGGCCGGCAACCGCAGCTCGCGCACGGCCACCGGCGTGCTGAAGGGCAAGCTGCAGTTCATGGCGCCCGAGCAGGTGAAGGGCGAAGCCGTCGACAACCGTACAGATTTGTTCGCCATGGGTGTGGTGCTCTACGAGCTTCTCACCGGACAGCGTTTGTTCTCAGGCGACAATGAGATTCAGATTCTGAAAGCGGTGCTGGCGCAGCCGATTCTCAAGCCGTCGTCGGTGGTGTCGGGGTTCCCTCCCGAGCTCGAGACGGTCTTGATGAAGATGCTCGAGCGCGAGCCCGACGCCCGCTACAGCAGCTGCGAAGAGGCTGCCGACGAGCTGTCGGCGTGGTTGGCGCAGGGCAGCCGCCGCGTCTCTGAGGTCGACGTCGCCGGCTTCATCAAGCCGCTGGTCGGCGACAACGTCGACGAGCAGAGCCGCGCCTCGGGCGAGAACTTCATGGTGCAGCTGCACCACACGCCCTCGCGCGGATCGCAATCGCTGCCCGCGGCGCAGGGCGAGACGTCGCCGACCGTCGTGCGCCAGCGCGAAGAGACGCGGGCCAAGAAGGTCGGCGTCGGCGTCGGCGTCGGCGCCGCCGTGGTCGTCGTCGCCGTCATGGTCGGCGTCGTTGTCGCCGTCGCCGACCCCAACAAAGAAGCGACGCCGACGACGCTGGCGACCTCGACGACGACGACGCCGAGAGAGCCGAACGAGCAGACGCCGCCTGTGAAGAAGGCGCCGGCGCCGGCGAAGAAGCTGACGGTGAAGGCGGGGCGGCTCGAGATCGAGCTCGCCGATCCCGTCGGCGCCAGCGTCGTCGTCGATGGCAAGCAGTGGCCCTCGCGCGTTCCCACTCTGGTGGTCTTGCCCGTCGGGCCGCACGCCATCTCGGTCGTCGACGCCGACGGCGCCCACGACGTGCCCCTCGCCCTGCCCGCCCCTGTCGTCGAGGTCACCAGCGACCCACCCGGGGCGTCGATCATCGTCGCTGGTTCGTCGTTCGGGCTGACGCCGGCGCGTCTCACCAAGCTCAACGGTGGCGCCACGCACGAGCTCACGTTGAAGCGCGACGGCTACGTGTTGAAGAAGCTGCTCGTCGAGAACCTGCAAGATGGCGAAGAGCGCTCGTTCAACGTCGTGCTCGAGAAGTTGGGCAAACCGGGCAAAGGCCCGCCGCCGAAGCCGCCGGCGACGCCGACTCCGGCTGCGGTTGTCGACAATGCGCCGGGTGTGTTGGCGGTGAACACCAAGCCGCAGCCGTCGAAGGTCTTTCTCGACGGCGACCTCGTCGGCACGACGCCGTTGTTCATGCCGAAGGTGCCTGCCGGCAAGCATGTCGTCGTGCTCGAGAACCTCGGCACCGGCGCGAAGAAGACAAAGAACATCGTCGTCAGCGCCGGGCAGACCACCAAGCTCGACGAGAAGTGGGATTGATCGGCGTGTTGATCGTTGGCCTCGTCGAGATCTCTGCGCAGCGCTTGCAGACCGTTGGCGCGAGGCAGCGCCCCGGCGTGAGGTACCTCCTCGCCGGGGGGTGCTCCCGCGTTGCATTCGTCGACGCTGCGGTGTCGTGGACGGCGGCAGCAGCCCCGTCGAAAAGGCGCCCCACGCCGGGGCTTCTCGCGCGCGCAGCGGTTGAAACCCTGCCCGCTTCAGTGGCCTCGCTTGTCGAGAGGAGCGTCGCGTGATCGTGCTCGTCAAGGTCGGCGGCGAGGTCGTTGACGACGCTGCGCATCTGCGCGGCCTGTGTCGCAACGTGCGGGCGCTGCGCGATGGCGGCGCTTCCGTCGTCGTCGTTCATGGCGGCGGTCCGCAGGTGACGCGGCTGCAAGAGAAGCTCGGGCAAAAGGCCAACAAGGTCGCCGGGCAGCGCGTCACCGGCGCAGACGACATCGGCGCCGTCGTCAGCGCCCTCTGCGGCACCGTCAACGTCGCCGTCGTCGCTGCGCTGAAGGCCTGCGGCGTCGCGGCCTTTGGCGGCCACGGCGCCAGCGTGATTCGCGCGCACAAGCGGCCCCCCGTCGACGTCGCAGGCCACGGTGTCGTCGACTACGGCGAAGTCGGCGACGTCGATGGCGTCGACGCCGCGCCGCTGCTGGCGCTGTGCGCCGCCGGCCACGTGCCCGTGATCGCGACGCTGGGGCTCGAGCCGTCGACGGGGCGCGTGCTCAACATCAACGGCGACACCGCCGCCGCCGCCGTCGCCCGCGCCCTGCCCGCCGCGCAGGTGATGCTGGTGACAGCCGTCGGTGGCGTGTTTCGCGATTTGAAAGATCCGACGTCGCGGCTGTCGACGTTGACGACGACGACGGCCCGGGCGGCCATCGCCGACGGCACCATCGCGGGCGGCATGATCCCGAAGGTCGAAGAGGCGCTGTCGCTGCTGTCGATCGTCGACCGCGTCGCCATCGTCGCCGCCTACGACGACGGCGCCTTTGTCGACGTCATCGGCGGCGGCGACCGCGGCACTGTCTTCTCTCCATGATCGTCGTCGTGCTCGTGCGCTGCGAAGGGGCGCGAAACGCCGGCTCGGTCGCGCGCTTGTGCGGGAACTTCGGCGCCGAATTGCGCTTCGTGTCGACGACGGCCGACCTCGACAGCAAGGACGCGCTGCAGATGGCGCACCCCTGCGAGAAGCTCTTGCTCGAGTCGTCGCACTTCACCTCTGTCGCTGACGCCGTCGCCGACTGCGCCTTGACGGTGGCCACATCGGGCAAGATCGACGAAGCGATGCAGGGCCCGCCGCTCGACGTCGATCAGGCAGCGCGCCTTCGTCCGGCGCCAGGCGACAAGCTCGCTGTCGTGTTCGGCAACGAGCGCACGGGACTGGCCAAACACGAGGCCGACGTCTGTGCGCGCACGCTGCGGCTGCCGACGCCGGGCACCATCGATTCGCTGAATTTGTCGTCGTCGGTGGCGGTGGCGCTGACGCTGCTGACAGCGTCGTCATCGACAGAGACGCGGGCGTCGTCATCGTCGCGGGCGGCGCTGCTGTCGACGTTGTCGCAGGCGATGGCGGCGCGGGGATTTTTCAAGAACGGCAACACGCCCGAGCGCATGCAACCGCGCCTGCAAGAGCTCGTCGACAAGATGGACCTCAGCCCCCGTGACGTCGTGCTCTTCGCCGACATCCTGCGCTGCCTCGGCGGGCTCGACTGATGCCGATCGCCGGGGTCGCCGGGATCGTGACGGTGCCGACGGCGCGCTGGCGAACGTGCCGGTGACGACGTCAGTGAACGAATTCTTCGACTGATCCGAGGGCCTCAAGTCGGCGCGCGTCGGCCCGTTGACCTCAACATGCGCGCCAAACTCATCAGTGAGCTCGTCACCCGCGGCCTGCTCGAAGCCGAAGACGCCATCGCTCTCGTTCCCCAGCTCGACAGCCCGCGCTTCGCCGCCATGATCGACGGCCTTGGCCTCGACCGCGGCGCGCTCTTGCACGCGCGCTGCGCCGCCTGGGGCATCCAGGCCGCCCGCCTGACGTGGTTGGCGTGGCCGCTCGAGAAGAAGGTCGTCGTCGACGAAGAGGCTTGCCGTCGCCTTGGCGCGGTGCCCGTGGGACTGCGCCCGTTGACCATCGCCTTCAAAGACCCCGAGGCCGCCCTCGCCGCGCACGCGGTCTTGCCGCCACACGTCGCCTGCCTCGCTGACAGCGCCGACATCGACCGCTTGCAGTCGGCCTACTTCAGCCCCCCGGCGCCGATCGAAGATCCCCTCGCCGGCGACTGGTTGAAGCCATCGCTCTTGCCGTTGCGCACCGCGACACCCCAGTCGTTTCGCGCCCCGCCGTGGGCCACCTTCGACGAGGCCTAGCTACAGCTTCGCCGAGCGCACGACGTCGCACAGACCGCCGATGAACTGTGCGGCGATCCACGCGTTCCACAGGCGGTCGTCGTCGGCGTGGGCGTCGAGCAGGGCCGCTTCTTTGGCGCCAGCGCTGTCGACGACGACGACGCAAGAGACGACGCCATCGAAGACGAATTCGTCGACAGAGACGGCGCAAGAGCCGAAGCCGGCTTTGACGAAGGCAGCGTCGACAGAGGCGCTGGCCTTCTGCGGTTTGATCTTCACGTCGGCCCGGCGCTTCATGCCGCGTCTTTCTTCTTCTTGTCGATGAGCGCGGCAAAGGCGTCGTCGACGACGTCTTTGGGCTTCGCTTTGGAGTCTGCATCGAGCAGCGCGAGGATCGCGCCCTTGAGCGTGCGCACGTCGCCGCCGCTGGCGTAGCCGGGGACCTTCACCAGCTTGGCGAACTGCTTCTCAAGCGCCGGGCGCAGCGCCTCGACGTCGACACCCTCGACCTTGAGCTTCTTCACCAGATCGTCGGTGGCCTGCGTGGGCGTCCACGGGTGCAACGTCAACCGTTTGCCGAAGCGACGGGGCAACCCGGGATCGAGCTTCAAGAACTGGTTGATGTTCTCGGCATAGTCGGCGATCACCATCATGAACTTGCCGCGGTTGTTCTCAGTCTGTGCAAGAATAATCTTGGCAGCTTCGT
>JANNAY010000083.1:0-5249 GCA_031384945.1 Deltaproteobacteria bacterium | reverse complement strand
TCGTTCCAAAAGTCGGGCGAGCTCATCTTGTCGTCGAGGTCGGCGATGCGCAGCCGCTTGTCTTTGATGTCGAGGGGTCCCTCGAGAGCGTCGAGACGGAGCGACAGCTCGCCGAGAATGCGCTTGAGATCGAGCACGAGGTTGGCGACGGTCATGTTGCACGCGGTCTCGTCGACGCCGTCGCAGACGGCAAGTGGGGCGGCTACACTCTCGCTGTGCGTACCTCTCTCATTGTCCTGCTGCCGCTGTTTGCCTCGTGCTCATTGTTTCTGGCTGCGCCCAGCGCCGGAGAAGGCGAAGGCGAAGGCGACATCGCTGAAGGAGAAGGAGAGGGAGAGGGAGAGGGAGAGGGAGAAGGAGAAGGAGAAGGAGAAGGAGAGGGAGAACGCTGCGGCGACGAAGTCCCTGAGGGCACTGACGCCTGCGACGACGGCAACACCGTCAACGGCGACGGCTGCGACAACAACTGCACCGCCACCGGCTGCGGCAACGGCGTCGTCACCGAAGGCGAGGCCTGCGACGACGGCAACACCGTCAACGGCGACGGCTGCGACAACAACTGCACCCGCACCGGCTGCGGCAACGGCGTCGTCACCGGCAGCGAGGTCTGCGACGACGGCAACGACCGCGACGACGACGCCTGCAACAACCGCTGTAGCGGCGAAGGCGAAGGAGAGGGCGAAGGAGAGGGCGAAGGAGAGGGCGAAGACGGCGATCCGTGCGGCAACGGCGTCCTCAACACCGGCGAAGAATGCGACGACCTTCTCGACGACTGCTGCGTCGGCTGCGCCTGGCCCGTTGTCGTCGTCGACGGCCGCTTCGGCGACTTCGCCGATGACGTGCCGGCGCGCATCGAGCTGGGCTGCGACGCTGGGCGGCTCCGCAGCGCGATCCTCGACGAAGGCACGCCGCCGCGCGAGATCGAGCTCGTCGACGGGGGGCGGGCAATCTGGGTGCGGGTGCCTGCCGGCGACGATCGCGTGCACAGGCTCGCGCTCAGCGACGACGCGCCCGAGACGCCGCTGTGGAGCGATTTTCGCCTCGTCGCTCACTGCGACAGCGCGAGGGTGTCGACGGGGGGCGCGCTGGCGCCCGCGCCCGCGTCCATCGAGCGGTCTCCGGCTGGTGGGGCCTGTCCCCAGCTGATCGCCCACAGCGTCGACGACGTGGCCGCGCTCGCCTCGGCCGATGGCTTGTTCGTCCATGCGCTGGTGCGCGGCGGCGCCGACCCCGACGTCCAGAGCGACGGCTCGTTCGAAGGGCTGTTGTCTCAGCGGGGCAACGGCCAGACCACGATGGTCTTCGGCTTGGGCGACGGGCGGCTGCCGCAGATCTTCGGCGCGTCAGGCGTCGCTTCGGCCTTTGCCGAGCTCACCGACGGCGTGTGGCACGACGTCTCATTCTCGATCGACCTCAACGGCGACGGCAGCAACACGGTCGTCGCTGCGGTGGATGGATCGCCCGTGCCGCAGTTGCAGGACAGCGTCTTTGGCTTCTTCATCGTTTCGCCGTTGCCGGTCGCCGTGGGCACCGACAACTTCGACGTCAACAACCGGGTCGCCAGCACGCCGTTCGACGAGATCTTCGCCGACGCGACGCCTCGCTCGCCGGCCTTTGTCGCCGGCCTGCACCGCGGCGTCCGCGGCGCGTTGGCGTCGCGCGTCGTCCTCACCGACCATCAGCTCACCGTCGGCATCAACGGCTGGGAGGCGAACGGCGTCGAGGTCGAGATCGACGCCCAGCAGCACCCCCGGCTCAGCGTGCTGAATTCACCGGTCACGTTCTCGCTGGCCCTCGAGCCCGTGCCGCGGGGCCAGCGGCTGCGCGCCCAGCTGACGCTGCGCATCGAGCAAGCGCCAAACGACGCCAGCGGCTTCACCGTCGGCATCGCTCGCGACGCCGAGCAAGCCGGTGAGCCCCCAGCGCGGCGGCTGTCGGTCGGCCTGGGCGGCGGCAGCAACGACAACGGCGTCGTCGTCGTCGACGACGCCACCGTCTCGATCGCCGACCTCAACAACGCCGTCGTCGACGCCACCATCGTCAACGTGCTGTTCGTCCTCGACGACGAGGGCTGGTGGTTCAGCCAAACACCAGAGCTCGCCTGGCAGCTCGGCGGCACGGCCGGGCCGTGGCCCAACGACGCCACGTTGCTCGACGCACCGCGGCTGGCGGTGGGGCTGAGCCCTGGCGCCAGCGTCACGGTGCTGGCCGCCCGCAGCGTCATCGAAGCGAAGCCGTGACGGACGGGCGGCGGTTCGGCTAACACGAGACTGTGCTGCCGCGCCTTCTGCGCTCCTTCTGCGCTTTCGCCGTCGTCGTCGTCGTCTTTGCCGGCGGCGGCTGCGCCCACGCCATCGTCATCGAGCCCGACGTCAAGAACGCCCGCGTCTTCGTCGACGGCGAGCTCGTCGGCGAAGGCACGCAGACCATCGAGCGCCGCGTGATCGTCGGCGATCAGCTGCGCGTCTCTGCCAGCGCCGACGGCTACGACGACTTCGCCGTCACCGTCGACGCCAACGAGTGGTATCCTTATCCGGGCGCGTTGGCCCTCGTTCCACTGTTGGGTCTTCCCATCGGTGGCGCGGTGCTCATCGCCGGGCTGCCGCTGCTGGGCATCGGCATCATCCTCGGTCCGCTCGTCGGTGTCGGCTGGGCGGTGGTCACCAGCCCGACCATCGCCAGTTTGGCGTTTACCCGAAAATACCCCGACACCATCAAGATCAAAATGGTGCGTAAAAAACCACCCGTGGGTTTCGACGGGCTCTTGCCCTCTGACATCTTTGGCGTGCCCGACGATCTCAGCCCCAACCCGCTGCCTGACGTCGGGCCCCTGCCACAAGGCGACGCGACGAAGAAGAAGCCGCAACCCGGCAGCGGCAACCCTGTTCCCTGACGACGTCGTGGCGGGTAGGGCAGGGCATGCGCATCCTCTCTGGCATTCAGCCTTCGGGCACGCCTCACCTCGGCAACTTCTTTGGCGCCATCGAGCAGCACGTCGAGAGCAGCAAGAAGCTCGCGGGCAACGACTCCGCCTACTTCTTCATCGCCGACTACCACGCGCTGACGACGACGCAGGACAAGGCGAAGCTCAAGGCGCAGGTCAGAGACGTCGCCGCTACCTACGTCGCCCTCGGCCTCGACGTCGACAAAGCCGCGCTGTTTCGCCAGAGCGACGTGCCCGAGGTGCAAGAGCTCACGTGGTTGCTGTGCACCGTGACGGGCAAGGGGCTGCTCGAGCGCGCCACCTCGTTCAAAGACAAGGTCGCCAAGGGCATCGAGGCCAGCATGGGGCTGTTCGTCTACCCGGTGCTGCAGGCTGCTGATATTGCAATTTACGACAGCGACATCGTGCCGGTGGGTGAGGATCAAAAGCAGCACATCGAGATGTGCCAAGACATGGTAACGCACTTCAACTCGACTTATGGCGTCGAGGCGCTGCGTCGGCCCGAGGCGCGGTTCTCGGCGACGAAGCGGGTGCCGGGCACCGACTCGTTCGATTCGAAGATGTCGAAGTCGTACAACAACACCATCACGATCTTCGCGGAAGCAAAGGACCTTGATAAGCAGGTGAAGGCGATCGTTACTGACTCGCGTCCACCCGAAGAGCCGAAGAACCCTGACGAGCTGACCGTGTACGCGATCCTCGCGCTGTTCTTGAACGATGCCGAGAAGGCCGACTGGCGCGCTCGTCTGTCGGCGGGTGGCGTCGGCTACGGACCGATGAAGGCGGAGATCAAAGAGCGAATGAACTCCCGCTTCGGTGCCGCGCGCGAGCGATACAAACACCTGATGACGACGTCAGAGGGCGAGGCCGAGCTCGAGGTCATCCTCAACAAGGGCGCGCTCACCGCCCGCGCCGTGGCGAAGCAAACGCTCGCCCGCTGCTACGACGCCGTCGGCATGGACAACGCGGCGCGCCGGCTGCGCGGCTGACGGCGCGCTACCCTCGAACCATGGACCGCGCTCTCGGCCTGCTCTTCGTTCCTGCGCTGCTCTCGGGCTGCTCGCTCTTTCTGGCTTCGCACGGCGAGGGAGAAGGAGAAGGAGACGTCGGCGAAGGCGAAGAAGGCGAAGGCGAAGAAGGCGAAGGCGAAGAAGGCGAAGGCGAAGAAGGCGAAGAAGGCGAAGGCGAAGGCGAAGGCGAAGGCGAAGAAGGCGAAGGCGAAGGCGAAGTCTGCGGCAACGGCGCCCTCGACGACGACGAAGACTGCGACGACGGCAACGACCCCGACTCGTGCTGCGTCGCCTGCCGCTACCCCGACGTCGTCGTCGACGCGTTCGTCGGCGACGCCGTGCCGACGCGCCTCGTGTTGAACTGCAACCTGTCAGAAGCGCAGAGCGTGCGGCGGTCGGGCGAGGTCAGCACCGAACGGCAGCCCGTCGAGGTCGCCGACGGCGCGCTGTGGTTCCGCCCGTCGAGCGACGGCGACGAGCAGGTGTGGACGTTGTCGCAGGCGCCGCCCACCATCGACACGCCGATCTGGGCCGACTTCGCCGTCGTCGAGCACTGCGCCGACGGCGCGGGCACGGGACCGGCCGGCGCCGCCTGCGACGCGCCGCGCAGGGTCGAAGCCAGCATCGCGCCGAACGATGTGGGGCAGATCTTTGTCGCGGCGCTGTTTCTGTCGCCGTCGACGTTCGAATCGCAAGACCTTCAAGGTCTGGTGGCGCGGCGAGGCACGGCCAGCGCCAACGTCGTCCTCGACCTCACGCCGAACAGCAACAACGCGCTCAGCTTGTTCGGCAGCTCAGGCGAAGCGCGCACCAAGCTCTCGTTCGGCGATGGCGCCTGGCACGGCATCGCCTTCAGCAGCAGCGGCAACAGCAACGGCGTGGCCGTCGTCGTCGACGGCGGCGCTGGCGTCACCGGCACCCTCGGCACGCTGGCGTTCTTTCAGCCCGGTCTGGGTGCGGTGCTGCTCGGCAGCGACGAGCAGTCGGGCGGGGGCGAGCGGCGCTGGTCGACGGCCTACGACGAGGTCTTCGTCGGCGCCGTCCCGCGTGACGCAGCGTGGATGGCTGCGTTTCAACGGGGAGCGCGCGGCTTGTTGGCGCACGTCGGCCGCTTCGAGACGCTCGCGGCCGGGGTGGAGCTGAGCTCAGGCGCGTCGCGGACGTTGACCGGCCCGGCGGCCGGCGGCAGGCGGCTGCGCGCCCGCTTCGTCGTCGAGCCCCGCGACGGCGCCGAATTCTCGTGCGATGTCGGAGACATCGACCGCGCGGCGCGCTTGTCGTTTCGCCGCGCTGGC
>JANNAY010000177.1:0-2057 GCA_031384945.1 Deltaproteobacteria bacterium | reverse complement strand
CGGGTGTGCACTTCCCCCCGGTTTCGGGGGGCCAGGGGGGCCTTGGCTTCAGGGCCGACGGCGTCACAGCTGGGCCTCGTTGTCCTTCGCCGAGCCGGGGTCGACGACGAGCTCGTCGCCCTCTTTGACGCCTGACGTGATCTCCATCTCTCTGTCGTTGGATTTGCCGACGACGACCTCGGTCTTCTCGCCCTTCTTCTTGCCGTCGGCGCCGACGACGACCTTCTGCACCGTGCTCTTGCCCTCGGCCTTCACCACCGCCTCGATGGGCACGAGCAAGCGCGCCGGCAAGGTGTCGACGAGGATTCTGACGTCGGCGGTCATGCCGCTCTTGATGCCTTCTTTGCCTTCGTCGGCAGCACCCGTGAACGAGAGGGTGGCTTCGACGGGGAAGACTTCGGCGTCGCGGGCCTCGGCTTTGACGGCGGCGGGGGCGATCTTGGTGACGCGGGCGGTGAACTTCTTTCCGGGCAGCGCGTCGAGCGAGAGCGTCACCGGCTGGTCGAGGGCGACGCGGGCGACGTCGATCTGGTTGAGCTCGCTCTTGACGATCAACGTCGAGAGATCGGCGATGGTCAGCAGCGGCTTGCCTTCGACGGTGGCCTGCACGCCGGCCGTGATGACCTCGCCGGGCTGCACGCCGCGCTGGATCACCGTGCCCGCCAGCGGGCTCGTGACGTTGCACGAGCGCAAGCGGTCGGCGGCGGCGCTGACGGCGACGTCGGCGATCGTGATGGCGGCGGCGCGCATGTCGACGTCGTTCTGCGCCAGCTCGACCTCGGTCTGCGGCACCGCGCGCTCGGCGTAGGCCGCTTGTTTGCGTGCCAACGCCGACGTCGCGAACGTCAGCGCCTGCTTCGCCTGCGCCAGCTCAGCAGAGGCCCGCGCCGCCTCGCGCTGGTGGTCGACCGGATCGAGCCGCAAGAGCAGCTGGCCCTTCTTCACGGCCTGTCCCTCGTCGACGAGCACCTCGAGCACCTGGCCGCTGACCTTCGACTTGATGTCGACCTTTTCGCGCGGCGCGATCTTGCCGGTGTCGATGACCTCTAAGACGAGGTCGGCTTTTTTCACTTTGGTGACGAGGGCGTCGTCGATGACTTTGTCGTCGCCGCCTTTGACTTTGACAAAGACGCCGACGGCGATGCCGACGACGACGACCGCGAGCAGCAGCTTCGGCCACAGTCGCTTCTTTTTCTGGATCACGGCGAGGCTCCAACTGCAGCAGAGAGTTCGAGGCGGGCGAGGGCGCGCTGGGCGTCGACGTCGACGATGTCGCGCTCGGCCCGCGAGAGGTCGAGCTGGGCGTCGAGCACCTCGGTGAACAAGACCTCGCCGCGCGTGTACGCGCTGGTCAAGATCACGAGGTTGTCGCCGACGATCTCTTGCGCGCGCACGAGGCCGTTGCGCTGGTCGTCGAGGCTCTGCACCCGCGCGGCGGCGAGGCGCACGGCGCTCTCGACCTCGCGCTCGGCGGCCCGGCGCTCGGCCTGGGCGAGCCGTTGGCGGTGGCCGACGTCGTCGACGGCGGTCTGCGTGGCCCAGGTGTCGAACAGGTTCCACCTGAAGACGAGGCCGGCCTGCAGGTTGCCGTCGACGGCGAACGCGTCGACGCTGCGGGCGTCGGCGCCGGCGACGACGGGGTTGTTGCCGGCTTGCGCGAGGGCCACGGCGCTGAGCTGCGGCCACCAGGCCGACGCCGTCGACGTCTCTTCTTTCTGCAGCGCATACGCCCGCTTGTCAGCAGCGCGCAGCTCGGGCCGGTGCGCCAGCGCTTCTTTCACCAATTCAGACGTGTTCCCCAATTCAGACGTCAATTCAGGCGTGTTCCCCAATTCAGGTGTGCGATGGGCGGCCCGCCCGTCACCGCTGTCGACGAGGATGATCTCGTCATCGAGACCCAGCAGCAGCTGCAGCCGCACCAACGCCTCGCGCTCTTGCGCTTGCAGGCCCTGCTTCTCGACGTCGAGCTGCACGCGCCGGCTCTTGGCGCGGTTCTCGTCGAGGCCGGCGACCAATCCCGCGGCGAGGCGGGCCTTCACGAGGCGCTCGCTCTCTTG
>JANNAY010000061.1:0-5172 GCA_031384945.1 Deltaproteobacteria bacterium | reverse complement strand
CGGCGTGCTCGAAGAGGCGCTGCTGGCGCACCAGGGCTGCGCGTTTCTCGTCTCGCACGACCGCAGCTTTCTCGACCGCGTGGCCACGGGCATCCTCGCCTTTGAGAAGCACGAAGACGCGCCGTCGACGGTCACGCCCGTCATTGGCGATTGGACGCACTACATGCGCACGCAGCAGCAGCGCGTGAAAGAGCAGCAGCAGGCGCTGAAGTCGACGTCGAAGCCGTCTTCGTCGTCGACGACGACAGCGCCGCCGCCGCCTCCTGCGCCTCCTGCGCCGCCTTTGCCGCCGAAGCCGCCTTTGCCGCCGCAGAAGAAGCGGTCGTACAAAGAGCAGCAAGAGTTCGAGGGCATCGAGGCGCTGATCGCCAAGAAAGAGGCCCGCCGCGAAGAAGTCCGCGCCTCGCTCGTCGACGGCACCATCTTCAAGAGCGACCCCAAAAAAGCCGAGACCCTGATCAAAGAGTCGAGCGCCCTCGATGCCGAGATCGAGAAGCTCTACGCGCGCTGGCAGATCCTCACCGACATGGTTTCGATGTGAGCGGCAGGGTCGCTGGGCTGAAGATCGCGCGAGGCACGAGAACCATTGCGTTGCCCGCGCCGCACAGCCCCTCCCCTCACGATGCCCGGGCAGGGGAAGGGCGGGAGATGGCTTTGCCCCCGCGCAGCGGGGGTGCTGGGGGCTCTGCGGCGCGAGCAACGCAAGGCGACGAACCCGCCAACGTCGTCGTGGGGCCGACGACGTGAACGACGCCCGCGCCCTCGAGCACGGCGACCGCGCTGGCGTCTTCGTCCGCGTCGACATCGGCGGCGTCGCTGGCGATGTCCACGTCGTCGTCGATGGCGACCCTGCCGACCCTGCCGTGGCGACGGTGCACGGCATCCCCGGTGGCACGCGCGACTTTCGTGTGTTCGCCGCCGAGGCCAAGGCGCGCGGGCTGTGCGTTGTGCGCGTCGACCTGCCGGGCTTCGGGCGTTCGCCGTCGCCGTCGCGGGGGTCGGCGTTGTTGGCGTCGGCGCAGGCGCGGGCGCAGCTGATCGTCGACGTGATGGCCGCCCGCGGCCACCGCGAATTCGCCGTGGTCGGCCACAGCTTCGGCGGCACGGCGGCGTTGGCGACCGCGGCGCTGCATCCGTCGTCGGTGACGGCGCTGGCGCTGGTGAATTCGGTGGGCGTCACGCGCCACCGCGGGTTGCAGGTGCCGCACGAGCTGACGCGGCAGGTGAAGCACCTCGCCAAGGTGCCGGTGGTCGGCGCGCGCCTGCTCGACGTGATGGTGGCGACCTACGCGCGCATGGGCATTCGCTCTGAGAAGCCCCTCGACCACGACGACGTCGTCGCGCACACCGAGCTCATCGGCGGGCTCGACTTCGCCGACCTGCGCGCGTTCGCCGCGGCGGTGTCGGCGCCGGCGCTGGTGGTGTCGGCGTCCGACGACAAACTGGTCGAGCCGGCGGTGTCGTTCACGTTGGCGCAGGCGCTGTCGACGACCTCGCCGCTGGTGACGCACCGCCACAAGCAGAGCGGCGGACACTTTCTGCAGAAGCACGACGCGCCGGCGATCGCGTCGTGGATCGCCGCTCGCGTAAGCTCGCGCTGATGGCGACGAAGAGCGTGTTGAGCTGTGGCGTGTTGCTCTTTCAAGAGCGACCTCTGCACGCTTATCTTGTATTGTATCGCAAAGATGGATCGCCCGATCTGCCCAAGGGCCACCAAGAAAAGGGCGAGAGCGATCACGAGACGGCGCTGCGCGAGCTCGTCGAAGAGACCGGCATTCGCGCCGACCGCGTGCGCCTCACGCCGGGTTTCGTCTTTGACGCGACGTATCCAACGAAAGCCAAGAAATCGGGCGACCCCATACAAAAAACCGTGCGCGTCTTTCACGGCGTCGTCGACGGTCCTGTCTCGGTCGAGCTCGAAGGCCACCACGACTACGCGTGGATCCCGGTCTCGCACGACCACGCCGCTGAGCTGCGCGACAACCCCACCTTTCTGGGCGCCCTCAACGCCTGGCTCTCCCACACCCCGCGAAAGTGAGCTCCATGACGACGTTGTCGAAGATCGATCTGCAAAAGAAGATCGCCGCCGAGTACGCGGTCGCGAAGATCGAGACCGGCATGAAGGTCGGCCTCGGCACCGGCAGCACCGCCCGCTTCGCTGTCGCAGCGCTCGGTGAGCGCCAGCGCAAAGAGGGCATCAAGGTCAAGGCCGTGCCGACGTCAGAAGCCACTGCGAAGCAGGCCGCAGAAGAGGGCATCGAGGTCGTCAGCTTCGACCAGGTCACGCGCCTCGACATGTGCTTCGACGGCGCCGACGAAGCCGACCCGAAGCTCAACCTCACCAAGGGTGGCGGCGGCGCGCTGTTGCGCGAGAAGGTGGTCGCCTTTGTCTCGGCCAAGTTTTACTGCATTGTTGATGAAGCGAAGTTGGTGACTTCGCTGCACGCCTTTCCCCTGCCGATCGAGATCGTTCCTTTCGCGCAAAAGATGGTCGAGCGAGAGGTGCGCGCCCTCGGTGGCGAGCCGTCGTTGCGTCAAAAAGACGGCAAGACCTACGTCACCGACAACGGACTGTGGATCCTCGACTGCCGCTTTCCGCCTATCGAAGATCCGCCGGCGTTGGCGAAGGCATTTTCTGCCATCCCCGGCATCGCTGAGCATGGGTTGTTTTGCGGCATGGTGCACGAGCTCGTCGTCGGCACCGACAACGGCGTGAAGATCATCAAACCCTGAGAGCAGACCCCCAGCCCCGAATTTCGGGGAGGGAACGTCGCGCCGCGCTGCGCGCAGGCTCTTTTTTTGCGGCTCTTCGTGACATTTCGTTGGACGCTGAGAGCCGAAAATTTCGCGGTCGCTCGTCGGGGAGTTTTCGAGCGCCAGCGATGTCTCCAGCAACAAGAGAAGAGCCTGCGCGCAGCGCGGCCCGACGTTCCCTCCCCGAAATTCGGGGCTGGGGGTTCTCCGCCGACGACCACGAGACACGGCAATGAAGATGCTAAAGAACTGCGTCGTCGACGACGTCTCTAGCAGGCGGAAAGCATGGCGCTGCGCGCGCTTCTCGGACCCACCAACACCGGCAAGACCCACGTCGCCCTCGACGACCTCTGCAGCGTCGTCGACGACGGCGGCGCCGGCGTCATCGGCTTTCCGCTGCGGCTGCTGGCGCGCGAGGCCTACGACAAGCTCTGTCTGCGGTTGGGCAAGCACAAAGTCGCGCTGCTGACGGGTGAAGAAAAAATCATCCCGTCGATGGCGCAGGCGTACTGCTGCACCGTCGAGTCGATGCCGCGCGAGCAGCCCACCGCGCCGAACCGCGGGCGGCCGTTCGACTTCGTCGGCGTCGACGAGATTCAGCTGTGCGCCGATCGCGAGCGCGGGCATGTGTTCACCGATCGCCTGCTGCACCTGCGCGGGGCGCAATCGACGGTGGTGCTGGGGGCCGACACCATCGCGCCGATCTTGCGGCGGCTGTTCGGTGGCGACATCGAGATTCAATCGCGGCCGCGGCTGTCGACGTTGTCGTACGTCGGACAAAAGAAGCTGGCGCGGCTGCCGCGCCGAAGCGCCATCGTCTGCTTCAGCGTCAAAGACGTCTACGCGCTCGCCGAAGAAGTGCGGCACCACCACGGCGGCGCCGCCGTCGTCACCGGCGCGCTGTCGCCGGCGACGCGCAACGCGCAGGTGAAGCTGTTTCAAAACGGCGAGGTCGACGTCATCGTCGCCACCGACGCCATCGGCATGGGCCTCAACCTCGACATCGACCACGTCGCCTTTGCGGCGCTGCGCAAGTTCGACGGCGACGACGTGCGCGAGCTGACCGAGACCGAGGTGGCGCAGATCGCCGGGCGGGCCGGGCGGCACTTGAAAGACGGCACCTTCGGCACGCTGGCGTCGTCGTCGTTGGGGGCGGTGCGCGCCTTTGACGGCGACGTCGTGCACCGGCTCGAGCGGCACCAGTTTCAACCGCTGCAGGCGCTGTCGTGGCGCAACAGCGACCTCGACTTTCGCTCGCTCGCGCAGCTGCACGAGTCGCTGCGCGCGCCACCCGAAGGGCGCGAGGCCGCGCTCTTTCACTTTGGACGCCCGGCCTCAGACCTGCTCGCCCTCGAGCGCCTGATGAACGACCCGCGGGTGACGTCGACGGCCCGGTCGATGAACGAGGTCGAGGCCTTCTTTGGCTGCTGCGGCATCCCCGACTTCGAGAAGGTCAGCCCCGATGACCACAGTTCGACGATCCTCGAAGTGTGGCAAATGATTCACAAGAACCGGGGCACCGTCGACGACGATTGGATGGCGCGGCGCGTTCGGCTCATCAATGATATTTCTGGTGATGTCGAAACGTTGGTGGCCCGGCTGTCACGCGTGCGCACACTGACCTTCGTGGCCCACAAGGCCGGCTGGACGCGCGACGACCGGTGGGAGCACGAGACCCGCGCCGTCGAAGACCGTCTGAGCGACGCGTTGCACGAGGCGCTGCGCCACCGCTTCGTTGACCGTCTGGCCCGCGCCATCAAGGTCGGCGGCGAGGGCGGCGTCGTCGGCGCTGTCGTCGACGCGGGCGGCGCCGTCTCGGTCGCCGGCGAGACCATCGGACGCCTCGAGGGGCTGCGCTTCAGCGCCTCGGGCGGCGAGCGCAAAGCGCTGCAGCTGAGCGCCGCCAACAAGGGCCTCGAGCAAGCACTGTCGGCCCGCGTCGACGCCATCCTCGACGCCTCTGTCGATGACCCACGCTCTGCCTCTGCCATGGCCTTCGACGTCGACGCCGCCACGCTGCGGCTGCGCTTTCAAGGTCAGGCCGTCGGTCGGTTGGTCAAAGGACGCACGCGTCTGTGGCCCACCGTGCGCGCCCTCGCCGACGATGACGTCGACACCGCCGTGCGCGGCAAGCTCGACGAGAAGCTCACCGCGGCGGCGCGGGCCTGCATCGCCCGGGCGCTGCCCCGCGTCGTCGAGATCGACGACGCCGTCAGAGACGGCGACCTCGCCGCCGGCGCCCGCGCGTTTGCCCACGCCCTCGTCAATGGCCTCGGCGTCTGCGCCCGCGCCGACGTCGAGCTCGGCGGCGGCGGCGTCGGATCCGCCGGTGACGACGACGCCGCCCGCCGCGCGCTGCGGCGACACCGCGTGCGCCTCGGCTTCAAAGACGCGTTCGTCGACGACGCCTTCAAAGAC
>JANNAY010000023.1:0-4986 GCA_031384945.1 Deltaproteobacteria bacterium | reverse complement strand
GGTGGCGCGGCTGACTGACCTGTTTCACGGGCACGAAGACGCCGCGACGGCGCTGATGAAAGAGCTCGACAAGAGCTGCCACAAAGAGCGCCACATCGTCGCCAGCATCGACGAGAGCACCCTCGCTGAGCGGCTGCAGAGCTACCGCGCCCTCGACTTTCGCCGCGAGCGCGCGCGGCTCGTGTGGGCGCTCTTGCGCGACGGACGTGACGGGTGCTTCGCCGCGGCCTCGAAGATCCTCGACGAGTCCTTCGCCCAGATCGCCGCCAAAGACGAAGCTGACGCTGCCGCCGCCTCACTCGCCGGCGAAGCGATCGTCGTTGCGGGCGCCGCGGGGCTCGTCGCCGAACGGTTGAAGACCTACGAGCAGGCGCTGCAGGCGCAGCAGAAAGAGCTGCAGCAAGAGGTCGGGCAGAAGGTCAGCGTCGAGCGCGAGCGCGCTGAGTTGGTCGCGCGGCTCGGCACGCGAGAGAACGCGCTGCGGCAAGAAGAGCAGTTGCACCGCGACACCGGCGCCGAGCTCGATCGCGCGCGGGCGCAGATCGCGTCACTCGACGCCGCGCTCAAAGAAGCCGACGCCGAGGCCGTCGCCGTCGTGCGCGCCGAGAACGAACGCTTGAAAGAGCGCGTGCGCGGGCTCGAGCGGGCGGCCGAGCGGGCGGCCCGCGTCGTCGACCTCGAAGAAGAATTGGCGGCGGCGCAGAAGGCGGCGGCGTCGGCTGAGGCGCAGCACAAGAAGTCCGTCGCTGAGCTCGATGAGCAGCTGCGCTTGTTGCAGGCGCGCGAGCGGGCCGCGCTTCACCGCGTCGAAGAGCTGCGCGAGCAACTGAAAGAGGCGCGCGTGTTGTTGGCCCGCGGCGACGGCGCGCCCGAGCAGCAGCACGCCGGCCGCGTCGGCATCTTCATCGACGACGCCAACCTGTCGGCGTCGGCGCGCCGCGACCTCGGATCGAAGCTCGACCACCGCGAGCTGTTGAGCGCGCTGACCGACGGGCGTCCCCGCGCCGTCGCCGTCGTCTTTGTCGTCGACAGCCCCGACACGCCGAAGGCGAAGCACGACGCGTTCGTCCGCTCGTTGCGCGACCAGGGTTGGGACGTTCGCGAGAAGCGCGCCAAGGTGCGCCACGACGGCTCGCGCAAAGCAGACTGGGACATGGGCATGGCGATGGAGATCCTCGATGCCCTCGTCGACATCGACGTCGTCGTCATCGGCAGCGGCGATGGCGACTTCGTGCCCCTCGTCAAACGCCTGCAGCGCGAGAAAAAACGCGTCGAAGTCGCCGCCTTCAGAGCCAGCACCGACGAAGCCCTCATCGCCGCTGCCGACGGATTCACCGGCCTCGACGGCAGGTTCAGACTTTCATGAGCATCTTTTCGCTGAAGTGCCTCGCCGCCTGCGGCCAGCCGAACATCGACATTTTTACGCCGTGCTCGTCGTGTCCGCGCTGCGGCGGCCTCGTCGACGTCCAGATTGGATTCGAGCAGGGTGACTGGCAAGCGTTGCCCGACAAGATTTCCAGAAAGCGCCGCGGCCTGTGGGCGTGGAAAGAGTGGATCGCCCCCGACCTCGACGACGAAGACATCGTCACCCTCGGCGAGGGCGACGGCGCCGTGGTCAGCGTCGACGACGGCGACTTCTTGTACGACTGCGGCCGCCAGCCGACCGGCTCGTTCAAAGACCTCGGCATGACGGTGTTGGTGTCGTTCGCAAAGGCGATGCGACGTCGTGGACAGCCCATCGATCTCTTGCTGTGTGCGTCGACCGGCGACACCTCGGCCGCGCTCGCGGCGTATGGCGCGCGCGCCGGCATCCCCGTCGCTGTCATCGTGCCCGCGGGCAAGATCAGCGATGTGCAGCTGGTGCAACCGCAGGCCAACGGCGCCCGCGTCGTCGCCGTCGACACCGACTTCGACGGCTGCATGAAGATCGTGCAGCAGCTGGCGCAGAAGCGCGGCGTCTACCTCGCCAACTCGAAGAACCCGCTGCGCTTGCTGGGGCAATCCACGGTCGCCTACGACGTCGTCGACAAGCTGGGCAAGGCGCCTGACTTTTGCGTGGTGCCCTCGGGCAACCTGGGCAACGTCAGCGCGATCCACCACGGCTTCTCGCTGCTGAAGGCGAAGGGCGTGATCGAGTCGCTGCCGCGCATGGTGGCGGCGCAGGTCGACGCGGCGAACCCGCTGTACCGGGTGGCGAAAGACGGTCTGACGTCGACGACGCCGAAGCAGGCGATGACGGCGCAAGAGACCCATGCGACCGCGATTCGCATCGGCGATCCGGTGAGCTTTCCGCGGGCGCGCGCTGCGTTGATCGCCAGCAAGGGGCTCGTGACGTCGTCATCTGAAGCGGCGCTGTTGGAAGCGATGGCCCGCGCCGATCGATCGGGGTTGTTCGTGTGTCCGCAGACGGCCGTCGCGCTCGACGGTCTGAAGCAGCTGCGCGACCGCGGCACCGTCGACGACCACCACACCGCCGTCGTGGTCGCCACGGCCTCGGGGCTGAAATTCGCGACGCAGAAGGCAGCGTTTCACGCAGGTTCCACAGCCCTCGGCGATCTCGTGTTGCCGGCGTCGACGACGTCGCTGCGCAATCCCATCCGCGCCGTCGACGCCGATGTCGAGGCCGTGTGGCAGGCGCTGGCATGACGGGCCCGCGATGATCGCCCTGTTGCTGGCGCTCACGGTGTCGTCGACGATCGTCGATGACCTCTATGGGCGGCGTCTGCTGTTCGGCGAAGACGGTCGCCCGCTCGTGCCTCTCGGCATGATGCAAGGACAGCAGCGCGTCGTCGTCAGCGCCGCGAATGATGGCGGCCTCGTCATCGACGTCGGCGACGTCAGAGTCGAAGCAACCAGCGTCGTCATCGAATTGAAGAGCAGCACGCCCGGCGTCGCGAAGACGCTGCAGGTGGTCGAGACGCTGGAGAACCAGGCGCGCAGCGAGAAGCGCAAGAAGCTCGAAGAGTGGAAAGCAAAAGGCGTCGACGTGCGCGCCTACGACGTCGGCGGCGTCTACGGCGTCAAAGGCACCGTCGTCGACAACCGCGCCGTGCTCATCGCCGCAGCGACGCTGCCGCCGACCCTCGTCGACGTGCGCCCCGTGCCCATCGAGTGGATGGAGACGCCGCCCACCGCGGTGCTGCGCGTGACGACGTCGACGGGCACCACCGAGGGCGCCTTCGTGCGGGTGCGCGCGAAGAACAACGGCGTGCTCAAGGTCGAGAAGGTCGAGCACAGCAAGGGCTACGCCGAGCACGGCTTCGAAGATCGCCTGTTGCGCGACGAGGTCATCGTCGTGCCCGACGCCAAAGGCCTGCTCGCCGTCGTCAACGTCGTCGACGAGAACGACATGGTCGCAGGCGTCTTGCCGTCAGAGATGTTCGCGACGGCGCCGCTCGAGGCGCTGAAGGCACAAGCCGTGACGGCGCGCGGCGAGCTCTTCGCCAAGATCGGACGTCGTCACTTCACCGAGCCCTATCTCGTGTGCACCGAGCAGCACTGTCAGGTCTACCGCGGCGTCACCGCCGAGACCGCGCGCACCAACGAGGCCGCCCGCGCAACCGCCGGCGAGCTCGCCTTCAAAGACGGCCACGTCGTCGACAGCGTCTACAGCGCCTGCTGCGGCGGCCACACCGAGCCTGCTGACATCGTCTGGGACCGCCCGAAAAAGGCCGAGCTGGTGGGCACGCGCGACGCGCCGTCGTCACGTGTGTCGACATCAACGACCTGGTTGAAGCCCGAGCTGGCGGCCGCGTTCTTTCACGGTCCGAAGCACACGCCGCGGGTGCCCGAGATGCTCGACAGCGACGACAAGGTGCGCGCCTTTCTCGACACGCCCCGCGACGGCGCCTGGTGCGGGCGCAGCACGCTCAACCAAAAGGGCGCGGCCTGGCGGTGGGAGAAGCGCTTTGAGCGCCCGGCCCTGGACGTCGCGTTCAAAGACCTCAACGTCGGCACGGTCACGAAGATCGCGGTCGAAGAGCGCGGTCCGGGTGGGCGCCTGCGCGCACTGCGCGTGGACGGCACAGCCGGCACCGGGCGCGTGTTGCGCGAGCTGCCCTTGCGAAAACGCCTCGGTAACCTGCGCTCGGGCCTGTTCGTGATCGACGAAGAGCGCGACGCAGAAGGTGGCCTCGTCGCCGTCACGCTGCATGGGGCCGGCTTCGGACACGGCAGCGGCATGTGTCAGCAGGGCGCGATCGGCATGGCTGAGGCGGGTGCGTCGTACCGCGACATTTTGGCTCACTATTACAACGGCGCCGTCGTCAAACCTGTGTTCTGAGGGCGGGCACGGCGGCTGCTCTGCCGCGTGTCATGCGCTTCTCAACAACGTCCGCGCTCTGCGCGCTTCTCGCTTCGTCGTGCATCCCCGGCTTTCAAGTCGATCCCCCCGTCGACGATGGAGAGGGCGAAGGCGAAGGCGCACAGGGCGAAGGCGAAGGCGAAGGCGAAGTCGTCGCCGGCGAGGGCGAAGGCGAAGGCGACGTCGTCGGCGAAGGCGAGGGCGAAGGCGACGTCGTCGGCGAGGGCGAAGGCGAAGTCGACGTCGACTGCAGCAACCGCGATCAAGGTCCGGGCGACCGCTGCCTGACGGGGCTCGGTGCCTGCCAACGCTCAGGCGTGATCACCTGCGTCGACGCCGACACGCCCATCTGCACCGCGGTGCCGGGCCCGCCGCTGGCCGCCGACGACCGCACAGCCGACGGCGTCGACGATGACTGCGACGGCGCCGTCGACGAAGACAGCTGCTTGTCAGACCCCGATCGCGGCGCGGCCTGCGCTGCGGGCGACGGCGTCTGCGAACGCGCCGGCGTCAACGTCTGCGTCGACAACCACCTCGAATGCGACGCCGAAGCAGGCGCCCCCGTCGCCAACGACGACGCCACCGAAGACGGCCTCGACGACGACTGCGACGGCGTCGTCGATGAAGACGTCGTCGGCTGCGAACAACAAGAACAATTCGGCGACGCCTGCCGCGCCGGCATC
>JANNAY010000011.1:0-7397 GCA_031384945.1 Deltaproteobacteria bacterium | reverse complement strand
AGTACGTGCCGGCAGGCAACGCGGTCAGCGTCATGATCGTCGGCGCGTCGAAGCTGAGGCCGTCGCCGACGCAGCTGTCGTCGTCGATGACCTTCACGTCAGGAAACACACAGCCCGGGTTGTCGAACAGCGTCAGCGTCGGCGACGCATACGACTCGCCGTCGCCAGCGTCGCCGTCGGCGGTGATGACGACGTCGATGGGGGCGGCGACGACGAAGGTGAAGGTGACGTCTTCGATGCCGTCGTCGCCGGCGGCGTTGGTGGCGCTGCAGTTGTGCAACGAGGTGGTCGCCGTGAAGCCCGGCATCGAGAACGTCACGCCGTCGGTCAAGACGACGGCGTCGGCGCAGGTGTCGTTGTCGGCGGCGATGAGCTCGACTTCGCCCTCGCCTTCGCCTTCGCTCTGTGCGCCTTCGCCTTCGCCCTCGCCGCCGACGTCGATGGGGACGCCGTTGTCTTCGCAGCCGCCCACAACAGCGGCGCAGAAGAAGACGACGACGACAGACCAACGCACGTTCGACACCATGGCGCCGATGCTAACGGCGCAGCCGCTGCAAGCAACGCTCACGCTCGCGCGAGAGGGCGGCGCGCCAGAGCGTCGGTCCAGCGACGCCGAATTTTTCGAGTCCGTCGTTGGCGACGACGCCGACGCGGGCGCTGTCGACGTCGACGAGGGCGCGGATGCAGGCCTCGTTGACGGCGGCACCGGCTGTGCCGTGGCACCAGTCGACGATGGCCCAGCCGTGCGCGGCGTGGCCGGCTTCGTCGTTGGCGATGACGGCGAGAACGCCGCGCACGTCGTCGTTCACGTCGTCGCGGGCCAACAAGACGCGGGCGACGTCGGCGGCGGCGCCTTCGAACAAGCAGCTCTCGACGACGTTTTGGGCGGCGAAGCGCGCGAGGTCAGCGCCATCGCCTGGTGCGGCGGCGCGCGACGCGGGGCGGACGACGTCGAGGGCCGCGGGCCCACGGGCAAGGCCGTCGACGGCGGCGGCGAGGCTGTAGCAGAGGCGCGCGTGGTGCTCTTCTTCGCGGGCGCTCTGCCGCGCGCCGTCGATCAACGACGACGGGGCGCCGACCGCCGCCAGATAGTCGGCCAGCCAATCGAAGGCGGTGACCGAGGCTGCTTCGGTGGCGCCGCTCTGGCGCCAGGCCCGCGCCACCGCTGGCGGTGCGGTGAAGCGGCGCAGCGGACGCAGCCAGGCGGCCTCGACGACGACGTCACCGGGCACCATTCGCTTGCCGCCGCGGCGCAGGGCGCGACCGTGGCCGAAGTTGATGTCCATCGTGAAGAAGCCAAGAAGCGCGCTCAGCACCGGCGAAAACACTCCCAAAATGATCGCGATGATCGACAGGGTCTCGCCGCTGACGCGTCCGTCTTTGCGCTTCTCGAGGCGGCGGTAGCTGACGATGCCGGCGACGACGCCAACGAGAGCGAGGCCGCAGCTGACGAGCCAGATGACGATCGAGGCGCCGTCGTCTTCGTCGAGCACGCCGGTCACGCAGGCGCCCCACGACCCCAGGGGCATGATGGCGAGCACCAGCGCCAGCACCGCCAACTTCGAGCGCCGCACCCAGTCGGGCAGCGCCGGCGCCTCCACATGCAGCGACGCCGACGATGACGGTGGCTGGGATGACTGCTGATCTGACGGCTGGGCTGACGGCTGGGCTCGCTCTTGCTGACGATCGGGCATGCCGCAGCCTAACGCGGCAGCAGCGTCGACGATGTCGTCATGGCGTCGTCAAGGCTCAGTAGCGCGCGGCAGCGGCGCGGGCTTCTTCGACGCGCTGTGAAATCTCGAGCGCCGCGGGCAGCGGATCGTCGATGTCGAGCACGTCGGGCCTGGCGCGCAAGAGGTCGCGCACGTCGAGCAGCTCTTTCAGTCCCTCGGTGCGGCTCTTGATCACGCCGCGGCCTTCGACGCGCGAGGCGAGCCGCGTCGCACGCTGGGCGAGCACCTCGAGGTCACCGACGACCCAGCGCCAGACGCAGCCGGGTTCGGCGACGACGCCGCCTTCGCCGTAGACGTCGAACAACTTTTCGCCGCGGGCGAGGCGCAGCGTCAGCAGCGGCACGTTCACGCCGGCCTGGATCGACAGCCCGATCGATCCCCACAGCCGCGGGATGAGGTTGACGAGCCGCACGACGCCGTCGTCGCCACGAAAGAGCTCGACCAGACACGGCCCGTGAAAGCGCAGCCCCGACAACAGCGCACGGCCCAGGTCGCGCACGTCGTTGTCGACGGCGACGGTGCGCGCCAACGTCGAGACGCCCGACAAGTCACCGCGCTCGCGCAGCCGCTCTTGAAACACCTCGGCGAAGACGCGGCCGTCGTCGACGACGGCGCCGTAGCCAAGGTAGCTGCCGGGCGGCCGCGGCTCGATCAAGCAGCCGGCGGCGAGGTCGTCGCGGTCGTAGAGCAACCGCCGCAGATCGCCGATCGACTCGACGGGCACGGCGCTGACGACGCGCCGCGATCCGTCTTCGCGCTCGACCCACGGCACCAACGGACGCACCAGCGCGGTGAACCGCGTGTCGCCTGCTTGTCGCTGCAGGCGCAGCATCACGGGCTCGACGTCTTCGGCGCGCGACACGCGAAACGTCTCGAGGCACGGCAGCGACAACGCCCGCGCCCGGTCGTGCAACGCCTGCCGATCGAGCGCTTTGACGACAGCGTCGTGGGGCGGCAGCGCCTGCTGCGCCGTCTTCGGCAGCGCGTTTCGCCAGCGCGACAGGGCCCACAGCGCGCTGTCGGTGGCGGCGAGGGCGCAGACGGCGGCCCGGCCGCTGACCTCGTCGGCGACGTCTTTGGCGAACCGCCGCGCCTCTTGCTCGGCGTCGGGCAACAGCAGCGTCGCCGTCGCGTACCGCGACCACAGCGCCAACGCCGGACGCATCGGCGCGCCCGCAGCGACGGCGACGTGGGCGCGGCCGAGGGCCCGCACGGCGGCGAGGCCGGCGCGCGTGTGTCCACAGGTGACGAGCACCGTCATGCCGCGTGCTTAGCACCACCGCGCCGAGGTGAAGGCCCCCCTGGCCCCGTAACCGGGGGGAAGTCGCGATTGACGATCCACCAACGAAGGCCGGGCGCTCGCCGATGTCAGGGGGCTCGATTTCCCCCCGGTTTCGGGGGGCCAGGGGGCCTTTGGTCGGGCGCCCACCTGCACCTGACAGTGTCAATGCGCCATCCACGCGGCGCGGGCCATGAAGGGCGCGACAACGATCAGGACCGCCACGAGCGCCGCTTCGACCGCCGAGATGCGGGCGAAAACAGCGGCGTGGGCGCGCAAAACGACGTCGTCAACCACGCGACCGCGGCCGAGGGCGATGCGCCAGCGCACCAGCGTGACCATCGGCCACACCTCAAGCAGCACCACCACCGCGAAGAGGGTGAGCTTCAGCATGAAGGCGTAGTTGTGTGTATAGAAATACGTGCCCTTCTCGAGGCCACCAAAGGCGCGGGCCACGCCAGAGCCGATGACCAAGAGGGCCGAGATGCCCCAGGCGTTGTCGGCGCGAAAGGCGCGCGCAAGCGCGGCGCGGTCGCCGCCAGCGACGTCGAAGAAGGCGCGGGCGCGCAGGTAGATGCTGCCGAGAGCGATGGCGATGCCAAAGACGTGACACGCAGAAGCCAGCGCGGACGACAGCATGCCGCGAGCCTGTTGCTGCGCCTTGACAGTGTCAACCCGGGTGCTTTGTCATACACCCGGGCGGAGCGGTCAGTCTTGCGTGAGGTGCAGCTCGTAGCCGCCGCGGGCAGCCGGCGGGTCTTGCGGGCCGCAGCCGTCGACGAGGGCGAACCACAGGCCGTCGCCGGCGCCGATGCCGCGCAGGGTGGTCTCGATCTCTGAGCAGCGGATTTGACCAGTGCGCACGTCGTCGCTGCAGGCAGCGGGCACAGGATCGCCGAGGCAGCCGCCTTCACGCAGCTCGAGCAGCGAGTCGAAGAAGGTGTTGTCGTCGCCGGGGTTGACCTGGCCTTCGGCGACGCCAGGGCCACACGTGGTGACGCGCACGTCGGTGTCACCGGGGCAGGTGGCGAAGTACCAAAGGTGGTCGCGGCCGCCGCCGTCGCAGGTGTCGAGGCAGGTGGGCGAGGTCTCGTCGCGGTCGTCGTCGGTGTTGCCTTCGACGTCGCCGTCGTCGCCAGCGTCGGCGAGCAGGTCGGCGGTGCCGCAGCCGGCCTGGTTGATCTTGAGCTGCACGCGGCCGCCTTCGCCGGCGTTCTTGGCCTTGATCACCGCCGTGTAGGGCGAGCCGGTCATGGACTGCAGCAAGTGCGCGCCGCCATTGCCGCCGTGATCGACGCAGCCGTCGTCGGCGCAGAAGACCTCGCCGCTCGGCTGGCAGTCGGTGCCCTCGTAGACCGACAGCGTCGTGTCGATCTCGCTGCCGTAGGTCGAGAGGTAGAGCAGGCCGTCGCTGGCGACGTTGAAGTGGACGACGAATTCGCCGCCTTCACCGCCGCAGCTGGGGGCGCTGCTGCTGGCGTCATCGGCGGCGATCTCGCCGACGACGAGGCCGTTGCCGTCGATGCTGAAGCCGTTGTCGCAGTTGTCGGCGGTGGTGATGGGGGCGCAGCCGTCGTCGATGCCGTTCGCGCAGTCGTCGTCTTCGCCGTTGTGGCAGACCTCGCCGCCGGGATTGGGCACGCAGGCGTTCGGGTCGGCATCAATGAACACCGGCACGCGGGCGACGTTGTTCATGAGATCGAGCTCAGAAAAGATGTGCTGCGGGTTCACGTGCACCTCGAGCACGTAGTTGCCCTCGGGCACGCCGGTGATGTCGATCCACTGGCAGTCGAGGTGCTTGCCGTAGGTGTCGGCCCAGCCTTTCGAGATGCCCTGCGGGCGGCTGCCGTCAGAGCTGCAGAAGAACTGGTTCGGTCCGGCGTCGGGGTCGCGCCGATCGAGGTCGATCAAGCAGAAGGCCTGCTTGTGGCCGGTGGCCATGACGGTGCCGTCGTCGGCCAGCAGGCGGTAGTCGGCGTACTGGTCGAAGTGAAAGTGCCCGTGGCAATCGCTGAACGAGAAGAGCTCGGGACGGTCGCGCGGCTTGCCCATGACAAGGTCGGCGTTGCCGTCGTTGGGGGTCGTCGTCGAGAAGCGCAACAGGCGGCGGTTGCCGGGGGCCTCGACGCAGCCCTCGAGCATCGCGCACGAATCTGCCGAGAACGCTGCCTCTTGCACCTCGTAGCTGTCGATCAGCGCCTCTTCGTCGACGAAGATGTCGGGCAGGGCGCAGGCGTTGTTGACGCAAGCGGTGTTCTGCGGGCAGCACACGCCGCCGCAGATGTTGGCCGTGGACGGGCAGTCGAGGCCGCCGACGACGACGACCTCGACGCTGACGACGTCGTTTGACGGCCGCACATCGTCGCCCAACAGCTCAGCGTGCAGCGCGAGCTCGAGGCGGTAGTCGCCCGGCGTCACGTCGGTGATGTCGAGCAGGGCGCAAGTCGCGGGCGTCAGCGCGATGCGGGCGCCGGCGGCGAGCGGGCCGAACGCGCCGACCTCGAGGTCGTGCTCGAGCGCCACGCTGCCGTCGCGGGCGACGAGGCGCGCCGTGATGAGGGGCAGGGCTTGCGCGCCGGCGCCGCAGGTGGCGTCGTCGAGGGCGGCGGCGGCGGCGGCGACGGTGCCAGCGTTCTTCAGCACCAGCTCGACGGACAAGATGGCGCGGTTGCCGTCGTCGACGACGCAGCCTTCGGCGACCTCGCAGGATCCGGCGGCGAAGCTGCGGTAGCGCGTCTGCAGCGACGGTTCGAGGCTGAGGACGTCGAGGGTGACGTCGAAGCCGTCGACGGGTACTTCGCCTTCGCCTTCGCCTTCGCCTTCTTCGCCTTCGCCTTCTTCGCCTTCGCCTTCGCCTTCTTCGCCTTCGCCTTCGCCTTCTTCGCCTTCGCCTTCTTCGCCTTCGCCTTCGGCGGCAGGCTTGTCGCAGCCGATCGCAGAGGCGACGAGCGCAGTGGCAAACAGAAGACGGGGAAGGAGTGCGCGCATGTCGGCTCCGGGGCGATGTGGGCGCACGTTACCGGCAGCAATTGCAGCGCGCCCGGTCCGGCGGGTCGTTTGCCCTCCGCCGTCGGGAGGATGAGAGTCGCCCCTACATGTTGGCGCGGGCGAACGCGTCTTTGAGGGCGCGGACGTTGTCGACGTAGGCGCGGGTCTCGGCGATGTCGGGCACGCGCTTGCCCGCGCGCATGACGCGTCCTGGGCCGGCGTTGTAGCCGGCGAGGGCGAGCCGCTCGTCGCCGAAGTAACGCAGCAGCCAGGCGAGGTACTTCGCACCGCCATCGACGTTCTCTCGCGGATCGCTCGGGTCGACGCCGAGGTCTTCGGCCGTCGCCGGCATGAGCTGCATCAAGCCGCGGGCGCCGACGCGCGAGACGGCGTCTTTGCGAAAGCCCGATTCGACCGCGACGACGGCGAGCAGCAACGCGCGCGGGACTTTGTGTTTGGTCGCCATCTCGGTGACCAGCGCGAGCACGTCGGCAGGCACCGCAGGGGCGTCTTTGATCTTGATCGACCTGCGCCAATTTTCGGGGCCGAGCCCGCGGTGCGGCGTGTTCTGCTGGCGCAGCGCCACCTCTTCAAAGGTGCCGATGGTGAAGGGCTCGGCCTGCGGCGAGTCGTGGCGGTCGCTGATGTTGGGCGTGCCGTCGTCGTCGAACCAGATCCACAACCGCTGCTGTGCGTTCGCTTCGGCCGCGAAGAAGCAGCAGCAGACGAAGAAGAAGGCGGAGGCGCGCACGACGTCGACGATAGCGGCGTCGACGTCGGCGCTCTACTTCTCGGCTACTTCTTGCGGGCGACCGTGAGGCCGTCGCCGAGGGGCAAGAGCACCGCCTCGACGCGATCGTCTTTGGCGATCTTGGCGTTGAGGGTGCGCAGCGCGACGGTGTTCACCGAGACGTCGGCGTCGTCGACGACCTGGCCGTTCCACAGCGTGTTGTCGACGAGGATGAGGCCGCCGCTGCGCACGAGGTGCAAGCCGCGCTCGTAGTACGCGTCGTAGCCGGGCTTGTCGGCGTCGATGAACATCGAGTCGAAGCGCTCGCCGTCGTTGATCATCGCGTCGAGCGAGGTGGTGCCCGGCGCGAGCTTGAGCGTGATGCGCTCGTCGACGCCCGCCGCCTGCCACGCGCGGCGGGCGATGGTGGTCCACTCTGCAGAGACGTCGCAGGTGACGACGTCGACGCCGGCGAGGGCCACGGCGGCGGCCGAGACGCCGGTGAAGGTGCCGACTTCGAGGTGGCGCTTCGATCCGAGGGTCTTCAAGAGCACGACCATCGCGTGCGCCTGAAACGCGCTGATCTGCATCTGCGCCGGCGAGCCGAGCTTCGCGGTCTCGGCGCGCAGCGACGTCAACGCCGCCGGCTCCGCAGGGACGAAGCTGC
>JANNAY010001637.1:0-2319 GCA_031384945.1 Deltaproteobacteria bacterium | reverse complement strand
GTTCAACGATGTTATAGGTCGAACCGCTTCTGCCGCATCGACGTCAACGTCCCATTGGTTGCAGACGCGAAATCATCGGTGTTCAACATGATTGGATTCACCCTCTCCGCTTGGGGAGAGGGTCGAGCGAAGCGAGGGGTGAGGTCTGCGGTCGACGACGAGTCAGCCGAAGCGCGCCGTGAAAGCCGCCAACGTCGGCTGGTTCTTCTTCTTGTCGTAGACGGCAAACACGACGCGATCGAACGAGGACGCGAACGGGCCGCGCAGCCAGTCGTCAAAGGCGCTGGCGACGACGACGGGGTCGTTTTCGAAGACGCCGCAGCCCCAGGCACCCAAGACCAACGTGCGGTGTCCGCGCGACGCGGCGATCGCGAGGATTTTGCCGGCGCGGCGGCGCAGCGTGTTCTGGATGATCGCCGACGACGTCGGGTCGACGCGCAGGATCTGGCCCGCGTTCGGCGCCGGCGACGTCAACACCGTGAGCTCGTACGGCGCGACGAGGTCGAGCTTGTGGTCGCGAAAGAACGGGACGCGCGGCGAATAGATGATGTGGTCGGTGTAGAGCAGCGTCGACGAGGCCGCGCGGTGGACGTCGTAGTAGGCGCGCTGCGTGCGCAAGCAGTCGTAGAGGGCGCTGCAGCGCGCGAGGTCTTCTTCCTGGGCCTTGGCGCCGCCGAGAAATCCGCCGCCGGGGTTCTTGGCCGAGGCGAAGTTCAAGACGGCGACGTCAGCGATGCCGGCTTCTTCGATGAGGCGTCGCCCTGCCTGCGCCGTCGTCTCGGGCGTCGTCGACATCTGCGGCGGCGGCGCGTGCGTCGGCGACGTCGTCAGCTGCGCGACGAGGGCGTCGAGGGGCTCGGGGCGGTAGAGCACCGTGCCAGCGAGGGCGGCGGCGACGGCGGCTTTGATGTCGACGGCGCGGCCGTCGGCGGCGACGTAGACGCCGTCGTGCACGATCTGCAGCGTCTCTTTCGCGACACCTGCCAGGGACATGACGACACCGTAGCTTTCATGCACTGCGACGCAGATCACGACGACGTGCGCGCGTCCGGACGACGGATCTGGCGCAACGTTTCTTCACGCAGAGGCACGAGGAGCCTTCACACACGGGGCGCAGTTTCATCGGGTCGACGCCACCGACACGATGTCGGCGCTGTCGATCGGAGGTCCTCATGCTCGGGTTTGTCGTCGGCACGCTCTCGCTCATCGCCTTGGTTCGCTTGGTTCGTCGTCGTCATGGCTACGGCGGCGGCTGCGGCGGCGGGTACCGCTCGCGCTGGCACCACCACCACGGTCACCACCACGGCCACCACGGCGACTGCGGCGGCGGCGGCATGCGCTTTCGTGGACGCGGCCGCTGGTCCGGCGGCTACGAAGGCGACGACGGCTTCGACGACGGCGACGGCTTCGACGGCGGCCGCGACGAAGGCAATGACGGCGGCGCGGATGGAAATCGTGTCGTCTTCTTGCGCTCGCTCTTCACCCGCCTCGAGACGACGCCCGGCCAGGAGAAGGTCATCGTCGACGCGCTCAAAGAGCTGAAGGGATCGTTCGCCAAGGCCAAGAGCGCGGCGCGCAAGTCGTCGCGTGACCTCAGCGACGCGCTGCGCGGTGATCAGCTCTCGATGGACGCGATGGGCTCGGTCTTCGCGTCGCTCGACGAGGGCACGGCCGCCGTGCGCGACGGCGCGTTCTCGGCGCTGACCAAGATCCACGAGGTGCTCGACGAACGGCAGCGCCGCATTCTCGCCGACCTCGTCGCCCGCGGCGGCGGCCTCGAAGACCTCTCCAACGCCGTCTGAAAAGAAAAAGGAGCAATCACCATGAGCAACATCGGATACAGAATCGCAGTGGCCGTCCTCGTCGCCGGCGTCGTCGGTGGCTTCGGCAGCGGCATCCGCTCGATGAAACACCACCGCGATCATTGGCGCAGTGAAGGCGGGTGTCACAGCCGTCACGTCGACAACGATCGACGCGGTGACGACGAGAAGAAGCCGGACGAGAAGCCGACCTTGTAGACGAAGACCGCGGCGGCCCCGTCGATGACCTCGGCGGGGCCGACGCCTTTTTCATCTTCGCTTTGGGAGTACCTTTCGATCATGCCTTCACGTGTCTTGCTCATCGACGACGACGCGCGGCTCGCCGAGCTGCTCACCGGCTACCTCGGCCCGAACGGCTTCGAGCTCGCCCACGCCAGCGATGGACCGCGCGGCCTCGCCGCGCTCGACGCCGGCGTCTTCGAGGTCGTGCTGCTCGACGTCATGATGCCGGGCATGGATGGCCTCGAGGTCTTGAAGCGCATCCGCAGCAAGAGCCAGC
>JANNAY010001382.1:0-6765 GCA_031384945.1 Deltaproteobacteria bacterium | reverse complement strand
CAGTGGAGAAGACATGAGCCACGTCGAACAACAGGTCGAACAGCCCGTCGAGCAACACGTCGAACAACACGCCGAACAGAACGTCGCGATGTTCTCTCGCATCGCCGGCACCTACGACCTCGCCAACGACGTGTTGTCGCTCGGTCACCACCGCAGTTGGCGCGCTGCGCTGTTGGCCGCCGTCGACGTCAAAGCCGGCGAACGCGCCCTCGACGTCGCCACCGGCACCGGCGAAGTCGCCCTCGCCCTCGCCGCCCGCGGCGCCGATGTTGTTGGCGTCGACCCGTGCGAGCCGATGCTCGAGGTCGCGCGCGCCAAGCACAGCAACGTCAGCTTCGTCGTCGGCGACGCCATGGCCCTCGAATTCGGCGACGCTGCATTCGACGTCGTCACCATCAGCTGGGGCATCCGCAATGTCGCCGATCCACAACGTGGGTTGAACGAATTCGCCCGCGTCTTGAAACCCGGCGGCCGCCTCGCGGTCCTCGAGTTTGGACAGCCCAGCGGCGTCGTCGGCGCCGCCTACGACCTCTACGGCAAACACGTGCTGCCCCGCCTCGGTGGTCTCGTCTCCGGCGACGGCGCCGCCTACGCGTACTTGAACCGCTCGTCGTCGCGCTTTCCCTGTGGCGACGCCTTCCTCTCGATGTTGCGCACAGCGGGGTTCGTCGACGTCGACGCCCGCCGCTTCTTCGGCGGCCTCGCCTGGCTCTACACCGCGCGCCGCTGACCACCGAGGTGCGGATGCTCCCGCCAAGCGGCCCGAACACCGACGCGCGCGTGAAGCGAGCTAGCGATGGGGAACCGCGGGCTTGGAAACGAAGGCGTCGGCCCGGTCCGTGGTCACCATCGAGGGCCGGCCGCCACGAGGCAGATGCAGACGGAACGTCGTGCCCGTTGCCGCCGTCGAGCTCACCTCGGTCTCACCACCATGGCCCTCGACGATCTGGCGCGTGATGAACAGACCAAGACCGAGGCCCTGCGACCGTTCACGGCCAGCCCGCCCCGAGCGGAACGGGTCAAAGAGATGGGGCAACACGTCGAATGGAATGGCCCCGTCGTTGTGCACGTCGACCACGACTTCGGCGGCGTCGCGGCCATCGATGCGGATCTGCACACCACCGGACGGGACCCCGTGCTCAACGGCGTTGCCCAGAAGATTCGACAGCACCTGAGAGAGCCGGTCCGGGTCCCAGAAGCCTTCAACGTTGCCCAACCGCGCGACGGAGAACGACCACTCCGGATGAGCGACCTCCAACTCAGCAACGCTGTGGCGCGACAACTCGCCGAGATCCGTGGGCTGTTTGCTGAGGGCGAGGGTGATGCCGGTGCGCACCCGCGTGAAGTCGAGCAGTTGGCTGATCATGCGGCCCATCCGCGCACCGCTGCGCAAGATGCGATGGGCGGTCGCTCGCTGCTTCGTGTCCTCGGTCTTTCGAAGAAGCTCGGCGCCCATCATGATCGAGCTGAGCGGGCTTCTCAGATCGTGGCCGAGGATGCCGGCGAACAGCTCATTGGCTTGCACGACGCGTTGAAGCTCGTCGACGAGCGTGGCGCGGGCGCGCTCGGCGGTTCGTTGTTCGGTGATGTCGCGAAACACCAGGACCACGCCCGTCAAAACGCCCTGGCTGTTGCGGAGCGGTGCGGCGCTGTCGTCGATGGCCACTTCGTCGTCGCCCTTCTGCAGCAACAGCTTGTCGCGGGCGAGGCTGACGGTGGCGCCGGTGCGCAAGACCTGTTCGACGGGGCTCTCGACCACCACGCGGCTCGACTCATGAACGACACGAAAGACCTCGTGCAGCAGCCGACCCTTGACCTCGGCCAGGGTCCAGCCGGTGAGGCCCTCTGCCATTGGATTGAGGTAGGTGACGCAGCCCGCGGCGTCGGTGGTGATGACGGCGTCGCCGATGCTGCGCAGCACAATCGAGAGCCACTCCTCACTCTGCTGCAAGAAACCCATGACCCTGTGCAGCTCGGTCTGCGACAGCGCCAGCGATGCCGCGAGGGCCTCAGCTTTCTCGCTGCTGCGCTCGGCCAGCGTCGCGTAGGCGGTCTTCGAGGTCACCGCGCGCTCGGAGCGAAACAGGGCCATCAGGACGGGCATCGCCGTCACCAACTCGGACAGCGCCGCGCGCGCCGGCTGCCCGCCGATGAGCACTGCGACAGAGCCTTCGTCGCCAACGACGGCGAGCGCGGGCTTCACGGTTTGGGTGTAGGGGCACAGCAAGTCGATGGCGTCGGGGCCGCCAGTCGCCACCGCGGCGAGAAAGGTCTGCCAGCCCCGGCCATCGCGGAACGTCTTGGGAAAACCGATGGCAGGCAGAAAGGCGCCGACGTCGACGTCTTTCGCAAAGAAGACGATGTCGTCGGCGCCCAACTGTTGGGCCATCGCTCGCCCGCTCACCGCGCGGTGCGCAGGATCCGCAAGCGCGGCGACCGCGGACAAGAGAGACGAGGCCAACCGCTACTCCGGAATCACGCACACCACGGCGGTGCAGTTGTGGAAGCCGGAGAACTGGCCTTCGCTGCTGGCGATCTGGCCGATGGTGTTGCAGCCGGCGAGCTTGGCGTCGCCGAGGTGCTTCTGCACCGCGTCGACCTCGAAGCCGAACTCTTTGCCCATGCGCAACCGGGTGGCGACGCAATCGAAGAACAAGGCGACCGCCGGCTTGTGTCCCTGCAGTTGCAGGACGGCGTCGGCCGCCGACGCACCGGCAGCCTCGGCGGCCTGCGCGGTGGTCACACCCATGACGTGGACCGTCGCCCCTTCGGGGATCTCGGTGGCGCAGGCCACGGCGCCATTTTCTTGGATGGCCAGCGGCACACGAAGCTTGTGACCACCGTTGGTGGCGATGCCGAGGATGTTGTGGAGGAAGAACGGCAGCGCGCTCTTCTTGTCGAGGGACTGCCCCGTCTGCTTGGCGTGCTCTTCAAAGATGTCGGCCGCAGGCAGCGTGTTGAGGCTCGTCACCGTGGTGCCGCTGGCTTCGGTCACATGCAGCGGCGATCCGACGGGCGTCCACCCGTGGCGAACGCCGACGCCGATGGGCTTGTTCGAGAGCATCTCGAGGGCGACGGCGCCGTCTTCGATGACCTCGGTGCCGCAGAAGACGAAGCGACGCTGAAACGAGTCGTCACCGCCTGCGCCGCCGCCGAAGAGGCGGTAGGTGCCGCCGCACAGCGCCGCGAGTTGCTTGACGAGATCGTCGGCGTGGCCGGCGAGGGCATCGGCCATCACCAACGCAGCCTGATGGGCGAACCGCGGATTCTGCGGGCCGACGAAAGCGCTGGTCAGGGTGCGAGCCGCGCCCGCCCGATCGCGACTCAAGTTGCGCGCGCAGACGGCCGTGAGCTTCATCTCAGGAGCCCACAGGGCAACGGCGCAGGCCAGGCCGGTGCCCACCGCATCGGTGGTGAACTCGCCCGCCGACGACGCGCCAACCAGGGCCGCGGGCCGGCAGGTCTCGACGAGCCCGTGCAGCAAGAGCGCGTGGTCAAAGGCCGGAGAGGCAAACAGGATCACGGCGTCGGGCCGCTCTGGGTGTGCGTCGCGGATGTGACGACCCAGCTCGGCACCAGCGGCGGCGGCGGACGTTTCGTTGGTGTGGATGACCTTGGCTCTCGTCGGCATCGACACACCTCAATGAGGTGTACCTATAGAGGCCTACACCCGGCAGCAGGCAGGATCTGCGGAACCGATGGGTCGTGGCGCCCGACGGACGCGAGGCCGCGCCCATGAATGCCCTCATCGGCTGACCTCAAGGACCTGACGGAGGCGGCCGATCCTCGATGTCGTCAGAGAGGTCCAACCCGAGCAGCTGCGCGCCGTCGACGTACTCGCCGCCGAGCTTCACCGAGAAGTGCAGGTGCGGACCGGTGACCTGACCGGACGCGCCGACGGCACCAAGACCCTGGCCCTTCTCGACGAGCGCGCCGGCCTTCACGTCGATGCGCGACATGTGGAAGTACATCGTCATGAAGCCCTGACCGTGGTCGAGCAGCACGGTGCCACCCGAGTAGAAGCGCTCGGCGGCGAGCAGCACCTTGCCGCGGCCAGCGGCGACGATGGGGTCGCCGGTGTTGCCGTCGAGGTCGAGGCCCATGTGCCGCGAGCGCTTGAGCTTGTTGTAAGTGCGCAGCGTGCCGAACGGAGAGGTCTGCCCGCCCGTCACCGGTGAAGCGAACGAGCCGCGCCAGTAGCGCTCGGTCGAGAACGTCGCCATCGCCGCCGACAGCTCTTTCGACTCTTTCTCCGCCCGCGCCTTCTGCTTCTTCGACGGCGACGTGAACTGCTTGCCGACGCTGAGCTGGCGCTTGTCGTAGATGCCGTCTCTGATCGGCACTGGCTTCTTCCACTGCGTCTTTCGGCCGTCGGCAAAGGCAGCGTCGACGATGAGGGGCTGGGGCAAGAAGCCCTTCTTTCCGGCCTTTGACTCGATGTCGACGGGCACCAGCACCTTCCAATGGCGGCGGTCGTCCGAGACGGCGTAGCCGATGCCGTGCTTGCCGTTGAGCGACGGCGCGACCGAGACGATGGCCGGCAGCGAGGGCGGCGCGCTGACGTCGATGGCGAAGATCTTGCCCGTCTTGCCGCCGGCGTCGTTGAAGCTCACCTCGATGAGCGGCGCCGGCGCCTGGGCCGCGAGCAAGAGCGCGAAGAGCAACATCAACGCACCCCCAGAAGCGCGCGCATGCCGCGGTCGCCGTGTCCTTCGATGACGTCGAGGCGCTGCAAGAAATCACGGTGGTCGAGGTAGCGGCGCTCGCCACCCTGTTTGCCGGGTGCTTCGAAGTCGCGAATGCGCGACGCCGTGAAGCGCACCGCCGCGAAGCGCAGCTCGTTGAAGAAGCCGCGCACCTCAGAGGGCTGCAGCGCGCGTTCGCTGGCGTAGCCGTCGACGAGGGCGGCGGCGACGTCGGCGCGCAGCTTCATGCGCTCGCCCTCGCGCACGAAAGACCAGGCGCAGACGGCGACGCAGACGTCGAGGACGAGGTGGTCACGGCCGGCCATCTCCCAATCGAACACCGCGCGCAGGTGGGCGTCTTCCCACTTGGTGTTGTCGATGAAGAGGTCGCCGTGGATCAGGCCCGCCGGCAGCAGGCGACGACGTCGGGAGATGTCGGTGAGCGTGCGTGTGAGTCGCTCGATCACCGCCGGCAGCACACCCTGTTGCTGCAGCACGGCGAGCCAGCCGCGCACGATGGGCAGGCCGTAGGGGTTGCGCCGTCGTCGAGAGAAGCCGGCGAGCGCGTTGTGGGCGCGGCCCATGAACGCACCGATTTGGCGGCTGTGGGTGGGCGTGACCTCGAAGACGCCGAGGTCGCGGCCGGGCAAGCCGGGAAACCACGAGGCCCAGCGGCGTCCGCTGCCGTCGTCGAGGTCGATGGGAAAGAACGATCCGCCGGGCACCGACAGCGCCATCGTCGGCGTCACGATGCCGCCGCCGAAGTCGACGGCCGACAAGGCCTGCAAGACGTCGCGCTCGTGCACGAGGGCGTCGAAGCCCTTTCCTTCGTTGACGCGCAGAAACCAGAGCGCCCGCTTCTCTCCGCCCTGCTCAGGCTGTCGGGGCGCCGTGGTCACCTTGTAGGTCGTGTTGATGGAGCCCTGCGGGATGCCTTCGACGTCGACGACTGCGCCGACGTCGGGGAAGACGGCGGCCATGGTCTCGATGAGCGGGCGGGGCAGGACGGTGTAGACGGCCACGGCTGCAATCTGACGTGCGTCCCCCTGAGCCGCCACTATCTGGAGACTGACCGGCGCAGCCCTTAGAGTGGACGCGTGGCACGCATCCGTCTCGGCGACTTGTTGGTGATGGCGGGGCTCATCGATGAGCTTCAGCTGCAATCGGCGTTGGCGCACCAGCGGCAGTGGGGCGGCAAGCTCGGCGACATCCTCGTCAACAACGGCTTTCTCGACGAGATGATGCTGTGGCGCGGACTGTCGAAGCAGCTCGCCGTGCCCCTCGTCTCGCTGCCCGAGCAAAAGATCACCGCGGGGCTCGAGAAGCAGGTCCCCCTCGACCTCTGCCAGAAGCACTCGATCTTCCCCATCGCCAGAGACGACAAGGGCATCACGCTGGCGACGTCAGACCCCGGCAACATCGGCGGCATCGACGAGGTCGCTTTTCGCCTCGGCGTCCGCCTCAAGCTCGTCCTCGCCCCCGATCGTGAGGTCGAGTGGGCCATCCGCCGCTACCACTTCAACGATCCAGCGCCGTGCCCCCCGCCGCGACTCCGCCGCGTGATGGAGTCGAACAGCGCCCCGCCCGCCTCGGCCCCGCCGCAGATGGTCATCGAGCACAGCCGCGACATCACCACGCCGATGGCCGAGCTCGCCCAGATGGCCCGCGCGGCCCAGATGGCCTCGCAGACGCAGCAGACGCAGCAGACGCAGCCGCCGGTGCAGCAGCCGGCGCAGCAGCCGATGCAGCAGTCGCCGTGGCCGTCGCCGCAGCCGACGCAGCCGTGGTCGTCGGCGCCGCAGCCGCCGTCTCCGTCGACGTGGGCGCCGCCGCCGCCGCCGACGCAGCCGCCGACGCCGTGGACGTCGCCGCAGAACGCGCCGTCAGAGGCCGAGCTCATGATCAGAGAGACCGCGCATCTGCTGCGCTTTCTCGTCGAGGCCTGCGTGCAGCGCGGCGTCTTCACCCGCGACGACTACCTGAAGAAGCTCAAGTCGCTCTGACCGGCGCCGCGGAACGACGGACACGACGGGCCCGCCAGCGACCAACGAGAAACGGCGCGATCAGGCAGAGGTCGATG
>JANNAY010000135.1:0-1723 GCA_031384945.1 Deltaproteobacteria bacterium | reverse complement strand
CGTAATATATGCCGGCGGCATCGTGTTCGGCGCCGCCATGCCGATGGCGACGAAGTTGGCGATGACGGTGAGGGTAAAGACGATCGAGAGCCAGCGATGAATCTGGCGAATCCACTTGTTCACATTGTGCTCCACTCAGGTGACTACTCGTCCATTTGGTCGAGCAGCTGTTCGAGGCGTTGCAGGTGCTCGCCCCAGAAGACGCGGTAGGTCGAGAGCCAATCGACGAGGGGCTGCAGCCCCTTCGGATCGACGCGGTAGTAGATGCAGCGGCCCTCGCGGCGGCCCGAGATGAGGCCGGCCTCTTTCAGCGCGGCGATGTGCTGCGAGACCGCGGGCTGCGAGATGTCGAAGCGGGCGGTGAGGTCTTTCACCATGGCCTCGCCCCGCGTCAGCGTCTCAAAGATCTTGCGCCGGCTCGGGTCGGCCAGCGCCTGAAAGACCTTGTTCTCGTCAAGCGCGGGTTCCACGCAAGAACAATAAGCGTTCGCTTATTCTTGTCAACGGTCGATCCCGCCGGCGCACGTCCGGTCGACGAACACCTGGTCGCAACATTCGGTGACGCCGCGCAGAAATCTCTGCAGCTGGCGCGTGAGGGGCCGATGTTCCGGGCATGTCTTCGCTGCGGGCGCGGCTGACGCTGCAAGTGATCGCTTTGATGACGCTGGTCGGGGGTGTCGGCGTCGTCGCAGCCGGCGTCACGCTGCGCCGCGCCTCTGCCGACCTCGGCGACGCCCGCGCCGACGACCTGGTCGCGATCCTCGCCGCCTCGCTCAAGGCCGCCGTCGACTTCGACGACACCGCCGCCATGGATGAGTCGCTTGCGCGCGTCGCCAGCGCCGAAGGCGCCACCTGGGCCGCCGTCGTCGCCGGCGACAAGACCGTGATCGCCCGGACGTTCGTCGCCGACTTCGCCGCCCCCGCCCAGCTGGCGACGCTCGATCCTGATCGCTTCATCGTGCGGCGCAGTCCCATCAATGCCGTCGGCGGTCACGACGTGGCCCTCGTGCTCTCGCGCGCTCCCCAGCAGCGGGTCGTCGGCGAGGCGGTGCGCGCGGTCAGCGCAATGATGTTGCTGCTCATCGTCGCCGGCGCCGGCGTCGCTCTGCTGCTGTCGCGCCGCATCGTCGCCCCCGTCGTCGAGCTCACGGCGGCGGCCACCCGCATCGTCGAGACCGGCGACCTGCGGCGCGGCCCCGTCGTGCGCGGCGACGACGAGGTCGGCCGGCTGGCCTCGAGCTTCGCGACGCTCATCGACGCGCAGCGCCGCGCCCTCGGCAGCGTGCGCGACGCCGTGCAAGAGCTCGGCGCCGTCGGCAGCCGCGTCGACGCCGTCGGCGACGCCGTGCGCGTCGTCGCCAAAGACGTCGACGGCCGCGTCCGCGACTCAGTGGTCGCCGTGCAGAGCGTGCGGCTCGACGTCACCGCCGCGGCCGACGGCGTGCGCGACCTCGTCGCCCGCAGCGCCGTCGGCGCCGCCGCCCTCGTCGAGAGCGCCCTCGCCAGCGAGCGCGCCGCTGGCTCGCTGCGCGAGCTGTCAACCCAGAGCGCCTCGGCGGCCGCTGGCGTCAACGACGTCGTCGGCGCCGTCGCCGCCACCGCCGAGCGCGTCGCCGCTGGCGAAGACGCCCTGCGCGCCGTCGCCGGCTCGATGGAGCGCGTGGGCACCTCGGCCCAGGGGCTCGAGGCCGCGGCCGCCGAGCTGCGCGGCCTGTCGGCGAGG
>JANNAY010001269.1:0-3038 GCA_031384945.1 Deltaproteobacteria bacterium | reverse complement strand
CGTGGGCGACGTCGCGGGTGGCGAGGGCGAGGGCGGCGGCGCGGCGGTCTACGACAGCGACGGCTTCGACGGCGGCGACGAAGGCGGCGTCGTCGACGGGGGCGCAGGCGGCTTCGACGGCGACCACGTCGGCGTCGCGGGCGGCGTCTTCGATGCCTTCGACGTCGCAGGCTTCGCCGCGGGCGAGTCGAACGCGCGCGCGTCCGATCAACGCGGCGGGATCGCGCGGCATCGCCAACAGGGCGGCGTCGTAGGATCGGGCGGCCTGGTCGAGGTCGCCCTTGCCGAACAAGAAGACGTCGCCGGCGCCGACAGCGGTGAAGGCGAGCGCCTCGGGTTCGCTCTTGTGGCCGGCCTGAAAGGCGGTGCGCCACATCTCGAGGCTGCCGTCGACGTCGCCCGTGCGAAAGCGCAGATCGGCGACGCGCGCATAGACCGGCAGTCCGGGGGCGATGTCCATCATGCGCTCGAGCGCGATGGCTGCCGCGGCGACGTCGCCGGTGGCGAGGGCGGTGTCCGCGGCGAGGCCGAAAGAGACGACGTCGGGGTGGTCGGCGACGAGGGCGCCGACGACGGGTGCTGCGTCGCGGGCGCGGCCCAGGGCCAGCAAGGCGACAGCTCGGATTTGGCGCGGACGGACTGCGTCGGGGGCAGACGCGGCGACCACGGCAGCGTCGTCGAGCAGGCGCTGGTAGGCGGCCGGGTCGTCGCGCGAGCGGGCGACGGCAAGGGCGCGCTCGAGACCGATCACAGCCTGCGCCGTCGTCGTCGGCGCCGTCGTCGTTGGCACCGTCGTTGGCGCCTTTGTCGTTGGCGCCTTTGTCGTCGAAGCGTCGTCAGAGCGCGCGAAGCCAGACCACGCGACCATCACCCAACAGAAGGCGAACAATGCAGCGCAAATGGAGCGTACCAAAGTCATGTGAACATCCGAAGAAGAGGCAAAAAAGAAGCGCCGGGGACGCTGCAGCATCCCCGGCGCCGGAGATCACGGGTCGTGTGAGTGTTCGAAGCCTTCGTGCGGAGTGCCGAGGTACGGGAAGACGTTCAGGTAGGGCACGTCATTGATCTCGATGCCATCGTTGAGCGCGTTGCCTGGAAACGAGGCGCCGTAGGTCGCGACCGCGGCACCATTGGCGTCGACGCAGTCGGGGCAGGCGACCTCAGAGAGAATGCCACCGCCCACCACGCGCTCGAGGATGTCGACGACGTCGTCACCGGGGCGTCGTCCGTTGGGAAATCCGCCGTTGTCACCGGCGATGACGCCGAGGCGGCTGACCGGGGCGTTGAGGTTGGCGCTGGTCGGCGCGATGGCGACATTCAGGCGCAGAATGTCGGCGGGCTGCAAGTTCTGACGGCTGGTGAGCAGGTCGGGCAGAAAGCTGATGACGGCGACCATGTCCGGGCGCCCGGCGGGCGGCACGGGGATGTCGTAGAGCGCGTTCAGCAGCACCGAGAGCTCGGGGTTGGTGACCGAACCGGCAATGTTGGCCAGATCATCTTTCGGAGCCGTGCGACCAAATTGATCCTTGAATCCAACAGGATTGACCACTTCATTGATCAGCGGCAGGCCGAGGCGCGACACCTGCACGAACGGGCCTGAGTCGCGCGCGTTGGCGTTGCGGCGAAGCACGTGGTGCTTGGGTCGGCTGCACGTCGTCCAGACACCGAGCACGGCGTTGTTGCCGCCGAGGTTGTTGCCGAGGGTGGGGGCAAGACCGTCAGAGGTCAGCGCGGTGATGGGCATCTGCACCGCGAGGGTGTGAACGTTGAAGCCTTTGGTGCCGTCGACGCCGGCACCGGTGCCGAGGCCGTCGGCGCGGCTGACGTTCAAGAGGTCGAAGATGGCGTTGACGTCGACGTAGAAGCCTTCGTCGCGGGGGCCGACAAAGGCCTTGCCGGCGCCGGCGGTGGCGATGAACTGCTGGGCGTAGGCCTCGTAGACCGTGGTGCGGTTGGCGAGGTTGGCGGCGTCACCGCCGTTGCTGCGCGGGCCGATGCGCGGCCCGGCGACCTCGCCGTTGGCGACGAGCACGGTGCGACGCGTCTCGACGCCGTTGGTCAGGTTGACCTGCGTCAGCGTGTAGCGGTGCGTGACGTTGCGGTCGGGGTCGTTGGGCGTGTTGAGCAGCCCGGTGTTGTAGAGAAACGTCGCGCCCGAGCGCGTCTCGTTGCGGAAGCGAAATTCGAAGCTGATGTCTTCGATGGCATCGCCAGTATTATCGACGTTGATTTTGTAAAGAGCCGCGTCACTCAGCCGATAGTAGTTCGGCGGTCCGGCCGGCACCTCGAACGGGATGTAGTTCGCCAGCAGCGTCACCGTGTTCTGCGCGTCGGGCGAGCGAAACGCGTAAACGTCGGTTGAGTCGGCCGTGGGGTCTTCGCTGATCAGCGGCGCCTCGCGGTGCGAGCTGGCCAACGCGGGGCCAGCGGTCATGACTGTGATTGCGGCGAGAGACAGTGCCTTTGATGTAAAGTTCTTCATGAAATTCTCCTGTTCAACCATTGCCAGAGGTGGTGACGGTGCCGACGACGTTGATGGCGTCGACGAAGGCGTCGACGTCGTCTTGGTCGATGTCGGCGTTGCCGGTGATGGTGAGGTCGCCGAAGACGGTGACGTCGCCGTTGACGACGAGGGCCGCGAGGCCGGCGTTGTCGGTGATGGTGAGGTCGCCGCCGATGGCGACGTCACCGAAGACGAGGCCAGCGAGGCCAGCGTTGTCAGAGATGCCGACGTCAGCGCCGATGGTCGATGGGATGGCGACGAGCGCCGTGCCCAGCGACGCGCCGGTCTCGATGAAGAAGCTGCCGCCGACGCTGTCGATCGACGAGAGGTTCAAGGTCGCGAGCGCAACGTTGGCGCCGATGCTCAACGTCCCACCGACGGCGGTCAGACGCGCGAGGTTGATCTCGGTGACCACGGCATTGTCGTCGATGTTGACGTCTCCGCCCACGGTCTCGAGGTTGGCCAGCGACACCACGGTGAGCGCGTCGTTGCTCTCGATGGTGACCGAGCCGCCGACCTGGGCGAGGGTGTCGAG
>JANNAY010001257.1:0-2953 GCA_031384945.1 Deltaproteobacteria bacterium | reverse complement strand
CATCTCCGCCGCCAGCCGCTCCGCCATCTCGAGCGGCCGCAGCACCTGCACCGCCGCACCCCAAGACATCAGCCAGTTCTCAAACAACGTCGTCTCGCCGCTCAGCCGAATGGACACGCGGAGCCCACCGTCGTCCCACGTCTCGGCGTCGACTGCGGTGTGCCACGGCCGCGCCCGCACATACGGAGCGGCGCTCTTGGAAAAGTGCAGCGTCACCAACGTCTCGGCCTTTGGCGCCGCCGGACCCCAGCGACGAGCAGCGCTCGCCACCGCCTTCAGCCGACGGGCAGACGACAAGAGCTCGTCGCCGACGACGATGGGCACGTCTTCCAGCCGCTCGAGGGCCCACCAGCGGGCGTTGTCGCCGTCGTCGTCGACGTCGACGCCGAGCACGTAGACGCCGCCGCGGTACAAGCCCAGCGTCGCCGGAAACATGCGCCGCGTCTCGCGCGGACGCCGCGGCGACCGGTAGTCGAGCTCGACGCAGGTGCCGTTGAGCACTGCGTCGAAGAGGGCGTCGAAGATGTCTTCGCGGCCGGTGTAGTCCTTGGCCTCGTTCTCGAGCAGCACCACGCCGCCCTCGTAGCGCCGCATCTCGGTCGAGAGCCGCTGACCGCGCAGGCGCAGCGCCTGGCGCACGGTGTCGTCGACGGCGTCTCTGATGCCGAGGTTCTTCGGCAAGAGCGCGGCCGCCACCAACAACAGCGACAGCGACTTCGCCGACGACGCCGTGACGTCGATGGCTTCGACGTCGAGCCGCGTGCGCAAGAGCGACAGGCCCCAGTCGTCGCCGCGCTGCTCGAGCGGCAGGCCGGCGTCGCGCAGGTCGTTGAGGTAGCGGCGCGCCGTCTTCGCCGAGAGGCCGTGCTCGTGCTGCAGGCGGTCGTAAGTGAAGGTCTCGCCGTAGAGCAGCTGCACGGCGATGTTGAGCAGCGCGCTGTGCTTCTTGTCGAACTGCTTGCGCGCCGCCATCAGCGCTCGATGACGCTGGCCGCGGCGAGGGTGCGTTTCATGAGGGCAGCGTCGAGGCAGCGGTGTTTGGCGAAGACGACGTCGCTGTCTTGCTCGTACAGCGCCTTCCACGCGCCAGCGGCCTTGAGCACCGGCGCCGCTTCGGGCCGCTCGATGAAGCCTGCGACGGCGGCGAGGCCGGCGGCTTTCTGGTCGCAAACGTCTGAGCGCAGGTCGGTGACTGCGACCTTGATGGCGCCGCTCAAGCGCTGGTTGGGCGACGCCGACGACCGCGTCGTCAACGTCTCGAGCGCGCCGTGGCGGCGGCGGGCGGTGGCGTCGTTGGTGAGCGCGAGCAGGCGGTCGTTGACGTCGTCGCCAGGCCAGTCTTCGAGGGTCTTGACGGCCAGCGTCGAGACCTTGTCGTTGCCGAGGGCGTCGAGGGTGTTGGCCAGCGAGCGCTCGTCGACAGACTTCGCCATCACCGCCGCCTGGTAGGCGCGCAGCATCCCTTCGCGGTTGCCCTTTTGGTAGAGCGCGTGGCCCTTCCACAGCAGCTCTTGCGGCGACAGCTGCTTCTTGGCGTCGAGGGCGGCGAGGGCGGCGTCGGCTTGTCCGGTGGCGAGCAGGGTCTCGATGTCGGTGCCACGCCAGAGCGCGAGGGCGCCGGTGCCAAAGGCGAGCGCGAACCCCAGCACGAAGACGGCGGCAAAAGCGCCAGGCGAATTCCACAGCGCCTGCAGCGGCGGCGGCAGCGACGACAACAACGTCGGCGCCATGGTCGACGCCGGCAACGTCGGCCGCGTCAGCTGCAGCGTCGGCTGCGACAGCAACGGATCCGGCTCTGGCTGCGGCGGCGGCGGCTTCGGCTGCGCCCGCGGCGCCGGCGACGAATCCGCCTTGCGCGGATCCGGCGTCTTGAACGGCTGCGGCTGCGGCTTCGGCGGGGTTGACGGCGTGAACGGGTTCTTCGCTGCCGCGACCGGAGCAGGCGCAGCAGGCGGCTTGAGAGCAGGCGGTGGCGGCGCAGCAGGAGCAGGAGCAGGAGCAGGAGCAGGAGCAGGAGCAGGAGCAGGAGCAGGAGCAGGAGCAGGAGCAGAAGGAGCAGGAGCAGGAGCAGCAGAGGCGCCCGCCTCATGACCGCATGCGAAGCAGAGGGCGCCATCCCAGGCCCGTCCGCAACTAGGACAGCGCTGCACCGCCATATCGGTCTACATCCTACTCCAACTCACGTTCACTTGTTCCCGAAGGTGTCGTCCTTCTTGGCGAAGAGCAGGTTGAACGTCGTCATCGACCCGGCGATGCCGCCGAGGTCTTTGCTCGACTTCTCTTTGGTCGACAGGTCGAGCTTCGAGGCTTCGACGGCGTCTTCGAGCTGCCCGAGGGTGCGCCGCAAGAGCGCGAGCCGCGCCCACAGCCCCTCGATCGGCACCTCGCGCACTTCGGTGGGGCTCTTCACGCGGGCGGTGCCACCGCGAAAGCGCTCGAGCAGCGGCGGCAAAGGTTGGGCCCCCTGCAGCGCCCCCAGCAAGACCGGAATGCCCACAGCAGCCACACCCGGATCGTGATCGCGAAAGGCGGCGAACGACAGCGCCTCAGGCGACGGCGGCGGCGCCTCGCGCGTCATCTTCGTCGTCTGGCGCCGCACCTCTTTGACTTTGGCGAGCTTCTCGACGGCGCCCGGCTTGTTCCACTCGAGGGCCGCGGGGTTCTCGGCGCGGGGCCGGTAGTACGGACAGATCGGCGCGTTGCAGTCGAGAAACTGCGTCGTCGAGCGGTCGAGCAGACATTGGCCGCTGTTGCGGGTGAAGCGGTTCTTTTCCCGCGGCGACCAGGCGACGCAGGTGCCGCACTTGAACGTCTGAGGACATTGATCGTGAACCGAAGCCGGTTGCGACAGACACGAGTTCTGCAGCCCACAGCTGCCGTCTTGCAGAAGCGGAAGAGACGCCATCTCTCTGGCGTAGCAGTTTTTTGCCGCCCCCTGTTGGGCGCTTTTCCG